>JBBKXU010000083.1:0-3626 GCA_037969645.1 Ferruginibacter sp.
GCCTGCCATTAAAATACTGATGACCATAATGGAAGAAACTGCCGATACATATAAAACGCCAATGTTCGTATTCCACAATTGAAAATCTTTCGCAAAAGCGACAGGCGCCATCAACAACATAGCGACAACTAAAGCGATTATTGGTGCAAGATTGAATAAAAATTTATCTGCACCTCCGGGCGTTAGGCCTTCTTTTACCAATAACTTTAATGTATCCGCAAACGATTGTAAAATCCCTTTTGGCCCAACACGGTTCGGCCCCAGCCTGATCTGCATCCATGCCGAAACTTTTCTTTCCATCAGCACCAATACCAATCCCAGTATAGCAAATAAACTGATAACAGCAATGCCTGCAATCACCATTTGCATGATCAAAGACCAGGTTGGATTGAATGTTTGGTTCAACCAATCCTGAATGGAAGATGATATGTTAGTTAAGCTCCACATTTTTATCTGTCAATATCAGGTATTACTAAATCTAATGTTCCCATCATCGCCACTAAATCTCCCAATTTGCTTCCTCTTGCCATATGACCCAAAGCAGAAAGATTGGAAAATCCCGGTGAACGAAATTTGATGCGATGCGGAGTCATCCCACCTTCACTCACAATGTACACTCCAAACTCTCCTCTGGCTGTTTCCACCCTTTGATAAAATTCTCCCTTGGGTAATTTTAAAACGGCTTTTGTCTTAGCCTGAAAATCGCCTTCGGGAATATTATCAATTAGTTGCTCAATAATATATATAGATTGATGCAGTTCCCTTATCCGCACCATATAACGAGCTAAAGAATCTCCGGCTGTTTCAATAATCTCCTCAAACTGTACTTTATGATATGCATCATATGGATATAGTTTTCGAATATCGCAACTTACGCCGCTCCCTCTGCCTACCGGGCCAGTACAACCAAATGAGATCGCATCTTCTTTTGATAAAACACCAACACCCTTCATGCGATTTTGAAAAATAATATTCCCCGTCAGCATTTCTTCATACTCATGCACTTTTGATTTAAAGAGTTTGATAAACTCCTTAACGTCATGCTGAAAATCGGGATGCAACTCCTGCATTACACCGCCCGGCACCATATAATTCATGGTGAGCCTGGCACCACAGGTCTTCTCCATAATATCATTAATCGTTTCTCTTTCTCTAAAAGCATGAAAGAAAGGAGTGAATGCACCAATATCCATAGCCATGGCTCCCCACCACAATTCATGAGAAGCAATTCGTGTAAGTTCAGCCATGATAACCCTTATCACTTGTGCACGTTCCGGCACTTCTATCTGCAATCCCTTTTCAACCGTTAAAGCACAGGCCTGGTTATTGATATGGGAAGAAAGATAATCCATGCGGCTGGTAACATAAATGAATTGCCGGTAAGTAAGGCTCTCACACATTTTTTCTATAGAGCGATGAATATATCCCAGGTGTGGCTCTACTTTTTTGACCGTCTCTCCATTCAACGTAATTACCAAGTGCAATACGCCATGTGTTGCAGGATGTTGGGGTCCTACATTGATAATGAGATCGCCTTCGGTGGTTGTGCCTATTTCTTCAAACATAAATCCTGATGTTGAATTTGCGAATATCGAATGTCGAATATTGTCAACCTATAAATAGACTTTCAAAATGACACACATTCGATGTTCTTGCTTGTCTACAGTTTTATCATATTAACCGGGTCTTCAAAATCTTTCCGCATCGGATTCTTCCCTTCCCAACCATCAGGCAAAATCAACAGCCTCAGATCGGGATGATTTAAAAAATTAACGCCAAACATTTCATATACTTCTCTTTCGTGAAAATCTGCTGTCTTCCAGATAGAAGTAACAGATTCTATTTCGGGCTGTTCTCTATTAAGAACAACTTTGATTACTATGTTATGGCGAAAAATGGTTGAGCTGAGATGATAAACCATGGTAAGGTTTGTCTTAAAATCTATACATGTCAAACAGAAAAGATAATCGAACTGTAAAGATTCATCATTGCGAAGTTGTTGGGCAAGAGGTAACCAGTCATTTGAATCAACGGCAATATTCAGCCATTCGCCGGTCTCATCATAAGTGGCAGCAGCAAGCAGTTCGGCTATTTTGGTTTTCAACGCTTCGTTCTCCATGTTTATTCTTTGCCGGTTTTAATTTGCTCTCTTGTCATACCGGCTTTTATTTTTTCCTGCAGGCTTATCAGTGCATGCAACAATGCTTCGGGTCTGGGCGGGCAACCAGCTACATATACATCTACAGGTATGATATGGTCGGCACCTTTAACCACTGAATAAGTATTATAAAAAAACGGGCCGCCACTTATTGCACAGGCGCCCATGGCAATTACATATTTAGGATCGGCCATCTGGTCGTATAATCTTTTTAATACAGGCCCCATTTTATTTACAATAGTACCTGCAATAATAATTACATCAGCCTGCCTTGGAGAGGCACGGGCCACTTCAAAACCAAAACGGGAAAAATCATATTTAGCAGATGCAGTGGCCATCATTTCGATACCACAACAACTGGTTGCAAAAGTTAATGGCCATAATGAATTGGAACGTGCCCAATTAATTATTTCGTCCAGTTTACTCAGCACAATGCCCCCACCTGGCGTATCATGTATCTGACCCGGGAATTCTTTTTGTTCTATGTTTTGCTTTACTTCCATTTTAGTGCACCTTTTTTATGTGCATATAAAAACCCCATAAATAATATGAAAAAGAAAATGACAATTTCAACCAGAGCGATCCATCCCACCGATTTGGCCACTACTGCCCAGGGGAAGATAAAGATCAGCTCCACATCAAAAATTAAAAAAATAAGGGCAAATAAATAATAGCCAACATTAAGCTGAACCCAGGTTTTACCTGTTGTTGGAATGCCGCACTCGTAAGGTTCGGCTTTTTGTTTGTTTTTGGTTCCTTTAGTTACCAATCCGGCTACCAAAATGGCAATTACAGAAAATGCCAGCCCGGCAATAATCAAAACAATCATGGAAGAAGCACCCATAACAATATTGAATTTTTTTTACCTTTCCAAGTTAGTGAAAAATACAACTCAAAAAAAACTAACCATATATTTCTACATGAATATCTTTTTTATCATAACCCATATCCAGAATTCTTTTCTTTGCTTCATCAATCATTCCACGCCATCCACATAATAAAAAGTTGGCGGGTGTTTTGTCTCTACACAACGCTTCATAAACTGGATGCACATAACCCATTTTACCCTTCCAGGTTTCCCTAGATAAGGTTGGTATGTAAGAAAATAATTCCACAGACGCTTCCAGTTTCTTCATTTCATCATGGTATAACATGTATTCTTTAGTTCGACAACCAAACACCAGTGTTATTTTTTTATGTGGAATGTTTGAATTTTTAATATGATGAACCATACTGCGAAAGGGCGCAATCCCAGTGCCGGTGCAGATTAAAAACAAATCCTTATCCAGCGGCTCTTTTAACGTAAACACACCCTGGGCACCGCGGAATGTGAGCTCGGAATCAATCCTTACTTCATCAAAGATATAATTAGTGCCTGCTCCTATTTTATCAAGTACAATAATTAATTCAAATACATTGCTGCCATCAGGCCAAGATGCAATTGAATAACTGCGCCAGCGTTTATTTG
>JBBKXU010000084.1:0-3664 GCA_037969645.1 Ferruginibacter sp.
AGTACAAGACCTTCGAGCCGTTGAGAGAAACCAAACCCATCTTTTCCATCTTTTGCTCTTTATAAAATGCAGCCAGTTTATCTGGCGCCCAGATGGGCAAAGCCATTGGCAGAATAACCCAGGTTAAAAATAAAATGATTGCAACCAAGCCCCATCGTATCCATTTCATTCTTGTGCTGGTCCATTGTTGCAATGCGACGGCACCGGCGGCAAAAAGCATGGGATATGCGCTGGCAGCATAATAATTTTTCCCACTCGTAAGTATCAATACAATCACCACCGAAAGATAAATCCAGGCAAGTATTCGGTATGGTTTACCGGACTTTTTGAACAACCAAACCAATCCCATCATCCAAATAAAAAATGCTGTGAAGAACATGAGTAACTGGCCCATTAAAAAATCTGCGGGGTTAATAAAACGCAGCTGGGTTTCTCTGAGTTCGTTCATATGGTGCAGCAATGGCCAGTTGTGATTATACTGCCAAAGCAGGTTTGGCAGTGCTATAATAAAAGCTAACCCGGTAGCGCCATATAAATGTCTATTCAGGTATAGTTTCCGATACTGTGTAAGCAACAATGCAATAGCAAAACCAATAATAAAAAACGAGATTGAGTTTTTAGCCAACCAGCCGCACCCAAAAGAAAATCCAATTAGGTACAGGTATTTTTCGTTGCTAGTATTTATAAAACGGGTAATAAAATAGGCGCTCAGGCTCCACCAGAAAATATCTAAAAAATTTGCTTGAAACATAAAATGAAAGCGGAGGAAGGCGGTACACATAATGCAAAGCCCGGCAATAAAAATGGCGAACAATCCTCCACCCATTTCTTTAACCATGCGGCAGGTAATAATTAAAGTAAGTGCGCCAAAGAAAGACGGCCATAATTTTACCCAAAAGAAACTACCGCCAAAAAAATGCGTGAGCCATGCCAGCCACGAAAGCATGGGTGGCACTTCCATATAGCCCCATGCTAAATGATGACCTTGTTCAAGGTAAAGGAATTCATCACGGTGTAGTTCATAAACCGGATGTTGCAGAAAAAAAGGAATCGCAAATTTGATGATGGCTAACAGAATAATGAAAAGCCAGGTAGTCTTAGCTGCATTCATTTTGTTAAGATAACTATTATTCCGAATTAGAATTGCTGAATGGCAGTTTTAATTCTCTTTATAGTTTCTTCCTTACCAATTAATTCAGCAATTTGAAATACCGCCGGGCCAAACTTGCCACCAACCAGCATAATACGCAGTGGCAACTGGAGTTCGCCGGGTTTAATATTTTTTTCTGTAGCGAGGGATTTAAAAACATTTTCAATTTCAAGCAATTCCCAGCTACTTATTTTCTCTAATGACTGACAATATTCTTCAAAAAATTTAACCTTCTCCTCATTCCATTTTGGCTTCACAGCTTCCGTATCCAAAGCCTCGGGTGTCTTAAAAAACAAGCCAGCATGTTGCACAAAATCGGGTAGAAGGGTACAACGATCTTTAACCAGTTCTATTACTTTATCCAAGAACGTTTCATCTGCTACCGTAATGCCAGCTGATGAAAGCTGCTCAATAACATTCAATCTTAAACCTTCAACATTCAATTTCTTTATCCACTCGTGATTGAACCATTTTGCCTTTTCATAATCGAATTTTGCACCGGCCACATGTACACGGTCCATGCTGAAATGCTTAATCAATTCTTCCATGCTGTATAACTCCTGTTCGGTGCCATCGTTCCAACCCAAAACCGCCAAAAGATTAATGAACGCTTCAGGTAAAAATCCTTTTTCTTTAAACCCTTCGGTAAGTTCATTGGTTCTTGGGTCGCTCCAGTTCATAGCGAATACCGGGAAGCCAAACTTTGCTCCGTCACGTTTACTCAACTTGCCATTGGGGCCCATAATCAGCGGCAGATGCGCCCATTCGGGCATTTCCTTTTCCCAACCAAGGTATTTCCATAAAAGCAGGTGTACAGGCGCACTCGGCAGCCATTCCTCACCACGGAAAGCGTGGGTGATCTTCATTGTATAATCATCGGCAACTACTGCTAAATGGTAAGTAGGCATACCATCAGCCTTTAGTAAAACCTTGTCATCAACGAGGCTTGTTTCAAAACTTATTTCGCCTCTTATCATATCGGTAAAACTAATCACTTCGTTTTCGGGCATTTTTAACCTGATAACGTAGGGTGTGTTTTCATCCAGCAACGATTTAACTTCTGCACTTGTTAAACTAAGGCTGTTCTTCATCTTACTGCGAACATGATGATCGTATTGTGGAGAAGGATTTTCGGCAGTTTTGCATTCCTCCCTCATTTTTTCAAGCTCCTCTTTGGTATCAAAAGCATAGTAAGCAAAACTATCCTTAACTAATTGTTCAGCATATTTTCTGTAGCTCTCTTTTCTTTCACTTTGTCGATAGGGGGCATATGGACCGCCTTTTACTGGGCTTTCATCGGGCTCTATACCACACCATTTAAGACAATCAAAAATGTATTGCTCGGCACCATCCACAAAACGGGTTTGATCGGTGTCTTCTATGCGTACAATAAAATCGCCACCATGTTTTTTTGCAAACAGGTAATTGAATAAAACGGTGCGTACACCTCCTAAATGCAGACCCCCGGTGGGACTAGGGGCAAATCTTACTCTTACTTTACTCATGCTACAAAGATAAGCCGCTTACATCTTGAAAATGTAGGCATAAAAAAACCGTGAAGAAAATTTCTTCACGGTTGTATGATTTGAAAATGAAAATTATCGTAAAATTATCGTTCTTGGCGTGCGGCCATCAATTGAAATGGTTGCCAGGTTATCGCAAGTGCCATCGCCAAAGTCAATTATGGCATAGTGATTTGGACCCTGCACTTTTAACTTGCCTTTATCAATATTAGCACAAGCGGTTTTCTTTTGTAATGCTTCCAATACGGTTATATCTCTTGTCTTTCCACTAGAATTGGTTACTGAATGAGTACCAGTTAAAGAAAACACATCGTCAATTATGGTAGCTGTAGCAACACCTGCGGTTTGCACTACACTTCTTGTTCCTTCATGTAGCCAATACCTGTTATCTGGTGCGGTTATCTTTCCATTTTGAGTAACTCTTGTCCAGCTTCTGGTTCCTTGTGTGCTGGTATTCGTCCAGGTGTAGGTTCCTTCTACTTTGTAAAGATTTACATAGTAATTCGTAAATGTCATGGTAGCAACACTACCCGATTTTCTTACAGAATCGGTAAGCACAATGTTTATTTTACCGCTACGGGTAATTCCATTGTGAGTGCATGAAGTTCCAAAATCAATTACAATTGTTTTTGGGAATCCGGTAGTTGGGGTAATAGTTACAGTAGCACAAGGGATAACATTGGTTACCGGCTCGGGAGCAAAATTGCCTGCAACTCCATTGTCTTGGGCAATTTCCATAAATACATCGTTGGCGTCCTGAGTCAAGTTGTCGGTAATGGCTTGGTCACCGGCCAGTTCAAAAGTGGTTTCCAATTCATCTTTTACATCATCTTTTTTACAGGAATTAAAGCCAATAGCTAAAGAAACGATAGCCGTGGCTAACAGATAATTTTTAATTTTCATGATTTTTTGAGTTTTAAGTTAGGTAAGACTTAAGCGATATTAAATGGTTTAATCAGTTTAAAAAATTAATTTGCCGCATGTTTTACAT
>JBBKXU010000085.1:0-9558 GCA_037969645.1 Ferruginibacter sp.
GTTGAAGGAGAATTGGTCGTTAAGGTATAATAGGATGCCCCGTTTTGGTTTAAACTCTTATCTAATGATGTTAAAAATGCCGTTACATCTGAGGCATTGCCCGGATTGGGATTGGATCCGTCTCCGCCAAAACCCAATGTTCCATATCCCGAAGGAAAAGCATTACTTGAACTGATATAATCCTGTACAAAGGCCAGTTTAGTTGTACCGTTAGCATCCTTAATTACCCAGCCAAGCTTATCAGAACCGGTTAAATTACTGAATGTATGAGACCTGTTCCAATTATCTGCATTCCCTGATTCCTTATAACAATTGTCTACAAATGTCTTTGATAAAGCCGTACGAATCGTAACGGTTTGATTAGCTGTATTGGTAGTCCACGTACTCTTTGC
Organism: Ferruginibacter sp.; assembly: GCA_037969645.1. Taxonomy (GTDB): domain Bacteria; phylum Bacteroidota; class Bacteroidia; order Chitinophagales; family Chitinophagaceae; genus Ferruginibacter. The sequence continues at coordinate 393 of JBBKXU010000085.1, forward strand.
CCAAACTACTGATGGATTGGCAGGACTAACAAAACAACGTTCGCCCGATTGAGCTAACGCTGAAAAGCTAACTATAAACAATAGGCAAGAGGACAAAAAAAGTTTTAATACTTTTTGTACATCAATAAACGTCATTGCAGTTGCTTGTTTGATAACCAATTCTTGTGTCATAATCTTAACATGTTTTAATTTGATAATCATTCCGACACGTAAATACATACGTATATAGGAATAAAATACATGTTTTGATTGGGGATTTGGAAATCCAGGGATATTGAGAGAATACGGTTTTAAGATAGGAGGTAAGTCCTACAAAATGGGATATGTGATTAGAGGTAAGACGAAGATATGATAAAAACTAAGAAAGTTCCAAATTTATTTTTTGTAACCCCTATTTAAGGACGGGACAAATTCTATACATAAAAGAGCCCCCCGGTTAAGGCGGGGGGACATCTTTTGTTTGTGCTTGGTTATCGAAATTTTTCTTGTCTTAATACTTAACCAATTTTTTAACTACTGTGTTACCTGATTCGCCGGTAACTTTTACTGTGTATAAGCCAGGGGATAGATTAGATACGCTTACATTCTCAACGGTTTGAGTGATCACCAGTGATTTAACCAGTTGACCATTTGAAGCATAAACTAATACGGTGTTTTTACCGGTTTCCATTCCTGAGATGGTAAACCTGTCACGCACAGGGTTTGGTGCTATTGTTATTTCACCTTTGCCTCTTGCGCAATTTGTTGAACGGATATCGCTGTATTTGAAAGCACCATTATTATCGATCAACTTCAATCGGAAATAGTAAACTACCCCGGCCTGCATTGGATAATTGAACTGGTAGGTTTTTGTCAGCGTACTGTTGCCAGAAGCAGCTATCGTGCCTGCTGAAACATAAACCGGATTATTGCCCGTACTTACTTCCACTTCAAACCTGTCGCTGTTTATCTCGTTTGATGTTTTCCACACTAAATTAGCAGTACAAGCCGATTGGTTAACTGCAAATTCGGATATGGTGATTGGTAAAATAGGCCCCGCTGCACTCTCGGTAAAGCAAAGCTCATCAATACTGAATGGAGCGCCGTTAACAGATATGATATCTATACGAACCTTTTTGGTTGTAGAAGGTAATCCCGGAGTACCATAGTTAATGGTCCACGGCATATCCCAATATTTCCAGGTGCCGGGTGTGCCGGTTACGGTAACATCTACATCACTAAATACCTTTGCAGCATCATCTGCATCATAAATTTTAACCTTTACAACGGCATCTGTTGCTGTAGATTTTGCAAACCAACCTTTAAAGCTTGACCCGGTGCCCGAAAGCAAATATGTTTGGAAACCAGCTCCGTTTTTACCTAAACTGTCAATTACATAATAGGCAGTTTGGTTGTTTGCTGATGGACTAACCACCATTTGGTTTTGACCTCCAAGAGAATTATATGAACTTAACAAAGCACTAAAAGTACTCGGGTTAGTGGTAATGCTATAATTAGCCGGAGCTAAAGCTGTATTTGCATAAATACGACCCGGTCCATTTCCTAAATTAGTTCCTGTAGGGAAGAAATTAGCAGCAACAGGAGCATTTTCAAAACCTCCATAATAACCTGATGATGCCGGTGGATTTTGGAACATGATATTATCAGGGCAGTTATTAGCTCTGATGCCAAAATTAATATTGGTACGTACGTCTCCTGCATTAATTGTGAAAGCTGCTGAAATACCATTTGGACTACCGTCTGTACCAGCACCCGGGCCGTTGAATTCGCCGGTACGGACATAATTAAGCGGAAGCGTTGTTGCCGGCATTGGTTGCCCTACAACTCCTGCGACACAACTTGTCTGAACCGTATAGGTTCCCGGTGCCACACCCTGGAACAGAAACTCTCCATTAGCCCCAACGGGCATTGTAGCTACTACAACTCCTCCGGATATTAAATTAGCATTTAAACAACCGGCACCGGTTTTATCATTAGGATTAGTGAAGGATTTATTGATATCTCCATCTGCAATATCCTTATCAATAAAAACATTGCCTGATACCGTTTGCAATACTGGTTTTGGAAATGAATAACTGATTGACCAGTAATCTCCGTAAAACGGATTACGAGTTGCTCCCAGCAAGCCTACCGCATCAAAGCTGAATGGATAATCTGAAAGTGTTGATCCACGCATATACACTTTATACACCAATTCAGTAACAGTACCGGTGATTTGTATACTACCGGAAGCAGCACCATAAGTAGAATTTCCTTTTACATCAAATCCACCCGGGTTAGATGCGCCATTTGGTCTTATTGCACTATTTAAAATATTATTTCCAACTACATTGAGATAATCGGTACCCGATATTTTTGCAGATGTAACACCAGTGCTCACCATTTCTAATTCGGCTGTAAAATAAGAGATATTCCATGGTGCACCTACGCTTGCCTGGTACCAGGAAGAGCCACCCAAACTGGCAATATGTATTACGGGATCCTTAACAGGCTGACTGAAAGTAATCACCAATTCTCCATATGCATACCTGCCGGCCTTATCAACACCCGCTAAGGTCCTGAGTGGTTCTACCGTTGAAAAGATGGCAACACCACCATTTCCATCAGCTCCAAACTGACTAAAATCGGCATCAATGGTACCCGGCGCCTCTCCTGTAAAGGATCTAAACTGAGTCGCTATAGGGCCATTAGCACCAACATTGGCACCAAGCAGATCATATAAATTACTTTTACGAGGGCCTTGGGTTAATACCAAGGGATCATCCCACTCAGACTTTGATGTACCGAAGGATAATCCTGTTGTAACAGTTCCCTGACTCCCGGCATAATTATATCCGGTAAAATTCTGGTTACGCAGCTTAGTGGTAACCGTTATAGCCGGCGTATACGCCGAAAAATTTGAATTATTCAACACATCATTCTGAAATGTTTGTGTTTGATTTGCCACCGAAGGCCCTTGTGTGGGGCCCGGTAGCGGATTCCAGGATCCGCTAATCCAGCTTAACTCCAGACTTGCGTTTTGGGCGTTTACAGCCGTTCCAAGTAAGGCGGTAAACATGATTGTGAAGATTGCGATAACTAGCTTTTTCATCTTTTTTGTTTTTAACGTTTATATTCTTGTGTTCGTAAGTACATGCTTATTGCTGACCGCCACCACCGCCATCTTTAATTCCAAAATTGGCATTGATCACACTGGTAACAGCTACCGGAACATTCAACCAGCCATTGGCTATTCCATCATGGCCCGGCCCGATACCCAGATGTTCTCCTGTATTATTCCAATCGCCCGGCAGGGTATTAAATCCAAAGGCCGGAATCGTTGCCCCGATACCAAATACCTGTGTGGTTAAATAAACTCTATAGTTTGTATTAATGTTCACATTCGGGAAACTATACTCGCCTGTATTTGCAGGAACACCTCTGATCGCTTCTACAATACCTCCATTGCTGAAGTTAACCAGGTACACCCTGGTTCCGTTAGGAATTGCCACTGCGCTGGTTTTGTTAACCAGACCATCAGACATGCCGTTTGCATCATGCCATACATTTCCACTTAAATTGATTATTTGATAAAGCCCGGCATCTATATTCGTAATATGCTGACCTTCCGCTACACTGAATGGTAATGTTTGACCGGTTGCATCAGCTTTGCTGTTATTACTTGCGCCAACACCGCCAACATTTTGTAATGTCCATGGTGCAGCTGCATCTGGTTTGTTGCTAAATTTCACATAATAACCGGTACCAGCAGGTACATTAGAGATCAGATATTTTCCACTACCATCGGTAATGGCCGATCCTATTGGCTGATTAACCGAATTATACAAGGTTACTATAACGCCCGCTACACCAGGTTCAGTAGCATCCTGAATACCATCTCTGTTTAAATCCAACCAAACATAGTCACCAACTGAAGCTGGTATAAATGGTTTCAAGCCTGCATCAACCGTTAGGTTAACCTGACCGGCAGCTAAAGTATAAGCGCCTGTGCGACCCGTTGAAGGATCAACATCACTATCCAGTAAATCGCCTGCAGCAGGAGAATCCTGAGTGGTGAATACAAGCTTAGCAGGTATAGTTCCAAATCCTACGGTATAGGTACCCGGATTGAGGTTACTAAAGAAATACCATCCTTTTTCATTGGTAATGGCAGAAGTAACAGCCACATTTGACGCATTGTACAAGGTTACTGTAATACCAGCGATACCTTTTTCTGTTGCATCCTGTTTGCCATCACTGTTTGCATCAAACCACACATAGTCGCCCAAAGCGGCCCTTGTGGAGTAAATACCTGCATCGATGGTAAGGTTGGTATTTCCACCGCTGATAACAACAGCGCCGGTTGTTCCTGTTACAGGATCAGCATCACTATCTATAGCCGTATTTGCACCTTGATTTTTTGGTGAGAACACAAAGCCTGCAGGCAGGTTACTGAATTTAACCGAATAAGTTGCATCGGCCAGATTTACAAATCTGTAACCGCCATCTCCATCAGTAACCGTTGTGGCAATAACTGCATTTGAATTATTCAACAATGATACGGTTACGCCAGGTACACCCCGCTCGCCCGCATCCTGTAATCCATTATTATTTGAATCAAACCAAACAAAGTCGCCAATCTGACCTAATGGTGCAGTTGGATTGAATAAACCTAAATCTATGTCAAGCCTTTCTTCACCAGCTGCCACACTGATCACATCAGTTGTTGATTTACCGGCAGCAACCGGATTACCGTCACTGTCTAATTCACGGTCGGTACCGGCACCCTTGGTTACTACATTGTAACCCGTTGGTAATGTACCAAAACGCACTTTATAATCACCGGCAGGTAACCCGGTAAACAGGTACTCGCCTAACGCATTGGTAAGCGTTACGGTGGGTTGAACACCCGGTGTAACAGGATCTTTATCAATTGGATTGCCAGCAGCATCAAGCAGTTCTACAGTTGACCCCTGAACACCAGGCTCATTTGCATCCTGCAAACCATTATTATTTAAATCGTACCAAACCCTGTTTCCGATAGTTGCAGTACCGGCCATCATGGAACGGATACCTGCATCTATATCAAGATTGGTTTGGCCAGCGCCTAATACAATCGTAGCTGTTATTCCGGTAGCCGGATTAGCATCGCTGCCTGTGGCTGCTGTACCTAATCCCGGTGTAGTGAATGTAAAGCCTGCCGGTAAATTACTGAAGCCTACGGTATAGTTACCCGCTGGCAAATCAGCAAACAGATAATATCCATTTGCATCAGTTACCGTTTGTTTGATTGGCGTATTTGCAGCGTTATAAAGAATAACGGTAACACCCTGTACGTTGGCTTCGCCAGCATCCTGCACACCATTCTGATTGGCATCTAACCAAACCCTGTCGCCAATCCTGCCTGTACCGCCAGATGTTAACCAGTAGCCTGCATCAACAGTGGTAACGCGTTGGCCGGCAGTGAGTGTAAATGCGGCCGTTCTTGCAGTTGCCGGATCAACATCACTATCCGTATCAGATGTTCTTACATTGCTGTTCAGTTTGGTTGTTGCGGTGTAACCGGCTGGCGTAATAAAATCTACTAAATAATCACCCGGAGCCACATCATTGAACATATATTTACCGGTAACGTCGGTTGTCTGGGTCGCTACTATTGCATTGGTTGTGGCATTAACCAGTCGAATGAACACACCAGCAATACCTGGCTCACCTGCATTTTGAATACCATCTTTATTAAGGTCGTTCCATACATAATCTCCTACACTGCAATTGCCGGTAACCTGTTGCTTTAAACCAGCATCCACATAGGTGATTTGGTCGCCTGCATTTACGGTAAATATGGCCGTTCTGCCAGTAGCAGGAATAATATCACTATTGGTTGCGCTGCTTACTGCACCATTGTTTGGAGAGAATACGAATGCCGGAGGCAGACTAACACCAACGGTATAACTACCCGGAGTTACATCAGTAAACAGGTAATAACCATTTACATCTGTGTACGTATATCTAACTGCTGCTCCCAGGTTATTGTATAAAGTTACCAGTACGTTCGAAACGCCCGGCTCACCTGCATCCTGTACACCATCGCCATTAGTATCTAACCAAACCCTGTCGCCTACACTGGCCGGTATCAATTGTGTAAATTTAAGACCGGCATCAATATCGGTGCGGTTTTGACCCGCTGCCAGAGAAACGGTTCCGGTGGTATAAGTTACCGGATCAAAATCACTGTCTAATTCCGTATTTGTGCCCTGTGTTATTGCAGATAAGCTGTAATTAGCCGGCGGTGTTATTCTTACAGAATAATCACCCGGAGGCAAGCCACCGAATTTATAATTACCGAATGCATCAGTAGTTGTAGTTGCAATGGGCTGACCTGCTGAATTTAATAAAACAACAGTTACACCGGCAATACCTACTTCACCAGCATCCTGAATACCATTAGGATTATCATCACGCCATACGCGGTCACCAATTGAACCATTTGGAACTATTGCTGTCAGACAAAATGCATCCAGCTTCATGCTGTTACAGGTAATAGAACTCTGTACTCTTGCCTTAACTGTACCTGCTGGTGCCAGTGCTGTAATTGAATATTGTTCTAACTGGCTGTTATTTATATCTACGTCTCTGGTTACCGTTACATCAGTTTGACCAATCACCGCATTCGCCGCATTTAAGAATATTAAACTAAGCTTTGGACTGCAGTTTAAACCTGCGGTATGCGTACCGGCAAATGCACTGAAAGTAACCGTTGATCCGGCAGATATATTCACATCCTGCCATACTCTGGAAGTACCTGAACTCCAGTTATTAAATCCGTTTTTAGTGCCACAGGCTACATAACCCGTGCCGGTTGTTAATGAACCATTGGCTGCACTCCAGCTCCAGCCCGTGGTGCCATTCTCAAAACTGGCATTGGTTAATAAATTACCGGGTGCATCTACACAATCACAATCAGGTGCATAACCGGCGTCGATCGTATAGTTATTTTCAGCAGTCCCTAAAGTAATAACCTGAGAAAGACCTGTTGTAACCGAAGGATCACTGTCTATATTACGGTTGGCACCTACATAAGCAGGAGATAATTTATAGCCAAAAACGGTGGTTGGAAACTCCACCGTATAGGCTCCCGGATTAAGATTAGAGAACAGATAATAACCCGTAGCGTTAGTAACCGTTGTGGCGATTACCACATTGGCTGCATTTCTTAATTTAACCGTAACACCCCTGATGCCATTCTCACCCGCATCCTGTATGCCATTGGCATTGGTATCAAACCATACCCTGTCTCCAATTGAACTTACACATGGTGTATTGGTTATAGTTTCTGTATTATTACCCGTTTTACTCGGACTGGCGTGTACTGATGAAACATCCACAAATCCAAAGCCCGAAGCACCAAATACAGATGCCTTTAACGTTACTTCATACCAGGTTTCATAAATCCAGTTGGGCTGCGCCGGATTGGGCGTATAATTAGTATCGGTTGGTGGTGAATCATTTACTAATACATAATTAAAATCATTAAAATTGGTGGATAATGAGGTTCTGAAACTCAATACATCAGTAGTTGCTCCGGGACTTGGATCGCCACCGTCACCACTAAAGCCAAGTGTACCATAGCCTGATGGATAATTATATCCACTACCATTGGCAGAAATATAATCCTGCTTGAATTTTAAAACTTCGGTACCATTACCATTTTTTAAAGACCATTGCAGATGATCGGAGCCGATAAGGTTGCCAAATGTATGAGACCGGTTCCAGTTATCGGCATTGCCAGATGCTTTATAACAATTATCGACAAAAGATTTTGAAAAAGTTACCCGTACCGTTACTGTTTGTGAATTCACATTCACATTCCAGAAACTTTTTGCATACACCTGCGGATTAACACCGATAAAGCAACTCTGGCCGCCGTTTGGTGGCAATGTTGGATCATAAAATCCAAAATCGTACGTATTGTTAGTATTGCCAGCTGTTGGCTCAGTACCAGAAACTAAAGTGATTGCCATGCCTCTGGCTTCTGTTCCGGAAAGTGAAGTGGCGTTGTTATCATTATCAATATCATTGTCAGGATCGCCACCATTAATAACAGTAATTGCATAAGTTGTAGGTTTTTCTACACCTACTATATAATGACCCGGTGCCAGATTGGCAAAGGAATAAATACCACCGGCATTGGTATTAGTTGTAGCAATAGCGGGGCCATCAGGTATATTGTCATTATTATTATCCTTATACAACCGTACAATTGCATTCTGTATCAAACCATCGCCGGCATCATACATACCACTACGATTGGCATCGAAAAACACCATATTACCCAATGTAAGATTGGCTAAAACATAACCTGCATCAACCGTATTATTTGTTTGACCCGGATAAATGGTTACACCATTTACAATACCGGTTCCCTGGTTGGGATCACTGTCTTTGGTATCATCATTGCCCTGATCCTGGTTGGTTAAACCCAACCCTCCGGGTAGCGTTACCGGGAAAGTAACGGTATAATTACCAGCCGATAAATTAAGGAATTGATAGAATCCACTGGCATTGGTTGTTGTTGTTATCGTAGTATTATCCGGCTTGGTTAAAGTGACTAAAACACCCTGTATACCCGGCTCTCCAGCATCCTGGATACCATTGCCGTTATTATCATGCCATACAAAATCACCCAAACTGCCGATACAACTTGAAGGAATAACTATTTCAGAATTATTGCCCGTTTTACTCGGACTGGCATGCTTTGAGGCAAAATCAGGAAAGCCAAATCCAGCTGCACCAAAAGCAGATAACTTTACCGTTACTTCATACCAAACATCAAAAATAAAATTGGGATAAGTTGGGTTAGGTGTATAATTATTATCTGTTGAAGGAGAATTGGTCGTTAAGGTATAATAGGATGCCCCGTTTTGGTTTAAACTCCTATCTAATGAAGTTAAAAATGCTGTTACATCTGATGAGGAACCCGTAGAAGGGTTAGACCCGTCGCCTCCAAATCCTAAACAACCATAGCCCGAAGGAAAAGCATTACTTGAACTGATATAATCCTGTACAAAATCCAGTTTTATATTTCCATTCGCATCTTTTAATACCCAGCCAAGTTTATCAGAACCTGTCAGGTTACTGAATTTATGAGACCTGTCCCAATTATCTGCATTGCCTGATTCCTTATAAC
>JBBKXU010000086.1:0-2646 GCA_037969645.1 Ferruginibacter sp.
CATCCATTGCTGTAATGAAATAACTTTTGCGAGCTAAATCATAAATCTCTTTCTTATTTCCAGTTAAGAAAAACCATTTCCCGGTTTCTGCACCATATTCTTGTGCATATAAATTCAAAACATTTACCGTGTCGTGAGCAGGATTAACTGTGTGTGAAACGAGAAGAATTTCGTTATCATCTTTATAAGCTGTTTGAACTCGTTTCATTTGCATAGTCATTTTAGGGCAAATGGTTTGACAGGTTGCAAAGAAGAAATCTGCTACATAAATTTTATCATGCAAATTTTTAGGAGTAAAAGAATTTCCATTGTGATCGGTTAATTCAAATGAATCAACAGTGTGAAAAATGGTATCAGTGGGATTATTAGTTCCAGGTTCACGTGGCCCATAAATTTCAAGAGCAGCATATTTATTATCTCCAGAGGAAACTAGCAAGTAACCAATAGAAGGAATTAGAAGAATTCCTAAAATAATTAGAACCTTTGAAAATGGTTTAGAGTTGCTCATGAACAACAAGTCACAAGTTAATCAACTAAGTTCAAGTAATTACCTTCTGCAATAGCCATTACAATAAAAAATAAAATAAGGAAAAATGGCAGCAGAATGGAATACTTAAATGCATCTTTTTCATGTTTAAGGTGCATGAAAAATGCTATGATGTAATAGGCTTTCACAATAGTTAAAACTATGAAAATTACTATTAGTATATCGTGTGGAATAGAGGTAAAGGCAATTCCTACTTCAAACAAAGTAACAATTAATAATATCCAAAATGTTTTCCAGATTATTTTAACAGCATTAGGTACATGGTGTTCTTCTACAAACTGATTATGTATATCGCCTGTGTAATAACCGTGCTTTTTCTCAGTTTTTTGCTCTTCGTTATGTTGGTGTTCTGACATTATATTCGTCGTATATTAAATTGTTGAAATACTTTAAACCAGGTAAAAGAATGTAAATACAAATACCCAAACAAGATCTACAAAGTGCCAATACAATCCTGTTTTTTCAATTTGTTCATAATGCCCTCTTCGAACATAAACGCCATTAAGAACATTAATAAATATTATAATATTGATAACTACTCCCGAGAAAACGTGAAATCCGTGGAAGCCGGTTATGAAAAAGAAAAAATCACCAAATAAAGGATGACCATATTCGTTCTTCACCAAATTAGCTCCATGAAAGTGTTCGGAATTTGCTTTAATATTTTCAGCTGCTGATCCTGTAAATGTTTCACCGGTTGGTAATATTAAGGTGTTCATATCAAGCGTGTGGGTGCCTTCTAAATTAGCATACCTCGCAACAACACCATCTTGCATAATATAGGCTCCCTGCTCTGTTCCATGAATAAAATGATACCACTCCCATGCCTGCGAACCCAAAAACATAAATCCACCAATAATGGTAAGTATCATCCACATGGCAACACTCTTATTATTACGTCTGTGTCCTGCATCTACAGCAAGTACCATTGTTACCGAACTCATGATAAGAATGAAGGTCATTAAACCTACATACGCCAATGGAATATGCCCCTCTATGAAAGGGAAGTGAGTAAAAACATCATTCGCTTTTGGCCATATATCAGTAAACCTGTGGCGCATCACACCATAGGCAATCAGAAGAGATGAAAATGTGAATGCATCCGATACCAGGAAAAACCACATATACATTTTTCCCCACGATACGTTATACGGAGATACTCCGCCTCCCCAGGGTTTGTTTTTTGACTTATCAACTGCTGCTTCTGCTGCCATATTGAACTGTAAATTTTATTTTATTTGAATTTGAGAATCTGCCTCCCAAACAGGGTGCAAAATAAATAGTTTTTTCGTTGCTTCTGCAATTTTTTTTTGTTGAATGATTCTAAATTATCAAGATGTTATCGGATAAACATTAGAAATACAAATAAATAAAGCCATAACCCATCCAAAAAATGCCAATATATCGTACATAATTCAATTGGAAGGTAATTTTCTGAGTTGTACTTCCCTTGTAATGAGCGTGCTGTAACAACCAATAAATAAATTATCCCTCCCGCTAAATGGGCTAAATGTAAGCCGGTAATTACATAAAGAAATGATCCTGAGGGATTTCCTGTGAAGAAAATATCCATCTGCACCAATTGCGACCAGGCAGTAAACTGGGTGAAGGTAAAACCTAATCCTAAACCCAGTGTGATTATTAAACCGGTGCGTAATGATGAGAGGTTATTTTTTTTGACAGCCAAAAAAGACCAGTGCATGGTAAAGCTGCTGATAACAATAAAGACAGTGGATAAATAAAATATACTTGGAAGCTCAAAAACTAGCCAGTTGGCCTCCGCTTGTCGCACAATATAGCCACTGGTAAGTCCTGCAAACATCATCACCATACTAACCATCGTCAGCCAAAGCAATATTTTGAAAGTAGGAATTCCGGTATAGGTTTCGTTTTCTTTTCTGGATAAAGGAATCATGATTTTTATAATTGATCTAACACCATAGCTACCTGTACTACAGGTAAATAAATAAACGAGCCGAACATTAATTGTCGAGCTCTTACAATATTACATTCTTTATATAATTTCCATGCCTGGAGGGTAAATAACATCCCGGCAAGGGTAATAACCAACATACTGATTACACCATTTAAATGAAAAA
>JBBKXU010000087.1:0-2855 GCA_037969645.1 Ferruginibacter sp.
ACCGGTTAGTATAATCGAAAATGGGCTCGCCTGATTCGGACAATTATTTTTTATAACCTTAACTAACTCAATATGTCAAAATCAGCGAAAAATCAAATTGGGGCACTTGTTACTATTTCCATTAAGGTTGACGGTAGTAACATCCCTGATGTTTTCCAGGTATATTCCGTATCCGTAGAAAAAAAAGTAAACCGTATTTCAACAGCTACTATTGTTATTTTGGATGGAGAAGCGGAAACAGGAAAATTCGATGCCAGTTCATCTAAAATATTTGTACCGGGCAACCAAATTAGTATTGAAGCTGGATACGATACACATAACAAACTTATTTTTAAAGGAATCATAACTCAACAATCCATTCGTGTTGGCGGCAGTATTGGCTCCTCATTGGAATTGATTTGTAAAGATATTGCGGTAAATACAACAATTGGCAGAAAGAGTCTTACGTTTTCAAAGAAAAAAGACAGCGACATTATGTCGTCGATTATAGGCAACTATTCCGGCATTAGCTCCAACGTAACAGAAACTGAAACCGAATGGCCAGTACAGGTTCAGTATTATGTAAGTGACTGGGACTTTATCCTGTCCCGTGCTGATGCCAACGGCATGATTGTAAACACAATTAATGGGACACTTCATGTACAAAAACCTGACGCTAATACATCGTCGGTACTAGCGGCGACTTATGGTGATGGGATTTATGAATGTGGTGCCGGTTTAAATTCATTGAAGCAATTAGGTTCAGTAAAATCGAGTGCCTGGGATTATAAAAATCAGGTTGTAAATGCTGGACAAGCTTCCAATACCGAGTCCGGGCCCGGTAATCTGTCATCAAAAAAATTATCAGACGTTGTAGGATTATCTGATTACCAATTGCAAACAACTGCGGCATTGGAAGATGCTGAACTGGTCAATTGGTCGAAGGCACAAATGATTAAGAGTCAGTTTTCAAAAATCCGTGGCGAGGTAAAAGTAGCTGGCACCGCTGATGTGGAGCCAGCTAATTTTATTACATTAGCAGGACTCGGCGACAGATTTAACGGCGATCATTTTGTATCCGCTGTTGTACATGATATTTCCGATGGCAACTGGTTAACCGAATTGTCGATCGGGCTTTCGCCCAACTGGTTTACCGAAGAAATAGATATCATGTCGCCACCCGCTGCTGGGTTATTGCCGGCAGTTCGGGGTTTGTACAATGCCAAGGTTAAGAAAATATTTGACGACCCGGATTCGCAATACCGTATACTGGTAGATGTGCCTATGTTTGATCAAAATGGAGAAGGAATCTGGGCAAGGCTCTCTAATTTCTATTCTACGCCTGGGGCAGGTGCATTCTTCTTACCCGAAGTGGACGATGAGGTTGTACTGGGTTTTTTAAATGAAGATCCTCGATATCCCGTTATCCTGGGCAGTTTGTATAGTAGCTCAAAAATTAAGCCTTACGATGGATTAGAGCCTAACGAAAAGAATCAGTTAAAAGCCATTGTTTCTAAATCGGGCATTTTTATTGAGTTTGATGATGTAGATAAAATCCTCAGTATTTCAACTCCGGCAAAAAATAAAATCGTTTTTAGTGATAAGGATAAACAAATTGCTATCAATGATGAAAATGGGAATAGTATCGTCATGTCGCAAAGTGGCATTGATATGAAGAGCCCAAAAGACATTAATATCAGTGCGGATCAAAAAATAAATATCAAAGGTACCCAGGGCATAACTATAGCTGCTTCAGGAGGCGACGTTAATGTAACCGGTATTAATGTAACAGAAAAAGCCGATGCACAATATAGTGCCGAAGGAGGGGCGACTGCTAAATTTTCAGCAGGCGCAGAACTCACTGTGCAAGGCGCCATGGTCATGATAAATTAATAAATATGCCACCAGCAGCAAGACTTACAGATTTTCACCAATGCCCGATGGTAACACCGGGTGTTCCGCCAATACCACATGTAGGCGGGCCAATCATTGGCCCCGGCGAACCAACCGTATTGATTGGTAAGTTGCCGGCTGCAAGGGTAGGTGATAGTTTGATTTGCGTTGGTCCGCCCGATACTATTGTAAAGGGTTCTGCTACGGTGATGATTGGAGGAATGCCGGCGGCAAGGATTGGAGACCAGACGGCGCATGGCGGACAAATAATGTTAGGCGCATTTAATGTGATCATAGGTGGTTAGGATTACCTAACTGGCGCAGATATGCGGCTTAGCAAAGCAGCGTAAGGTATCTGTGCCTACTATTACTGCCACAGTATAAAATGAGTTAACTCCTTTAATTTAAAACTATCATTTTGGCACAGATACACCACCACACATAAGCCAGACTGCATATCTGCCAGATAGGGACGTTGTTAGGAAAAAAAAGAGAGCGTTATTTTTTTACGCTATATATGCTAATCATCCGGACATAGTTTTGACTTGTCCGAAAATGAATTGATAAAGTTCACATAGTCTTCATCTTCTCTAACCCGAACTACAATAGAAGTAAGTTTTCGTTTCATCTGCGGTACTCCATCTTTATACCCGTCGGGGAAAAGTGCCGAACCAATTTCAGTGGTCGTTTTATCAAAAGCAGATTTAATAAAGACTTTCTTGTCCCAACTGTCTTTGCCTATTGAGTAATTTTTGCAATACTGATCTTTGTATTTATAGGCGCCTTCATAGGCATTTATTACTGCAGCATCATAGGATTGCTGCCCAAGCAGGTTCAATTGAGTTTTACTTCCTTCCTCAACCAAAAAACGAGAGCCTGTTTTTAGTATGGCAAGTTTCAATAAACCAGGGTTGCCATTGCGTAGAATATCGTGAAAGAAATCGGCTACTGCTTTCGCCGTTGCAAATTCCGGAATTTCAATG
>JBBKXU010000088.1:0-3428 GCA_037969645.1 Ferruginibacter sp.
GTCCGATAGGCATGCCTGCATAAACCTTTACTGGTTGTTTAACTGAAATTTCCAGGGTCCAGTTGCCGCAAAAACCCACATCGCCTTTACCGGCGGTAGCGTGTATATCAATGCCCAAACGGCCTGTACTCGATTTGCCTTCCAAAAAAGGTACATGGGCATGAGTTTCCGTATATTCTTCAGTAACGCCCAGGTAAAATTCGTGCGGTTGTAAAACAATACCTTCCTCGGGTATATCAAAATGCTCAATTGTATTATGCGCTTTGGCATCCAGCTCTTTGTTTACGTAACGGGCAAGGTGTTTACCTAGATGTACATCGTAACTGTTGCTGCCCAGGCATTCTCTGTCGTAGGGTACAATTTTAATTGTTCCTTTTCCTATTTCTTCTAAAATGCGGGTATCGCTTAAAATCATTGTGAATTGGCTAATTTGTGAAAAAATATCTGATTGGCAAATATTCAATCAAATATCTGCAATCAAAAATCTAAAACTGATTTATGCCGTTGGTTTATCAACAAAATATTAACGATACAACAAAAATAGCTGTGTGGCATATTACCGAAGCTGAAGAATTTTTTCTTGCGGAAGTGCCTTTGCAAAGGGAGATTAGCCATTGGCATAAAAGGCTGCAACACTTGGCAGGACGACTGTTGTTGAAAGAAATGTACCCTGCTTTTCCGTTGAGATTGATTCAAATTGCAAATACCAAGAAACCTTTTTTAGCAGATGAGCCTTATCATTTTTCAATATCTCATTGTGGAGATTATGCTGCTGCCATTGTGAGTTCAACCCACAGAGTAGGAGTGGATGTGGAATTGCTGAATGATAAAATTGAAAGAATTCAATACAAATTTATGTACGTTGAGGAATTGCCGGTGCTGAGTCGTCAATGTCCGATGCCTGTAAAACAAAGCCTTACATTGTACTGGAGTGTGAAAGAATCTGTTTTTAAATGGTGGGGCAACGGCGATGTTGATTTTAAAGATGATATTGTAATACAATCAGTGACAGGTACTGCAGAACAAGGGATAATACAAGTGCTTTTTAAAAATGAATTTAAACTAGAGATTCATTTTATATACTTCAATAATAATTTTCTTACCTGGGTATTAACTGCCGATTGATGCAATATTATTTAATGGGTCCTGCTTAAGCAGGTGTTTCATACAGGTGTATAAATCGGGGTAATGCGAATGCATCTCGGTAGGTTTCTCAAAAAATATTTCTACACTCTCTGCCCAGAATTCCTGGAAATTTTTTTCACCGTACTCAGAATACAGTCCGCCATCTGCTGCAGTCTTTTCACTATTATAGGCCTTATTACCGTCAATATTAAAATTATCAAATAGGCTTCTGAAGCTTTTATCTACATTTCTTTCAACTATAAAAGTTTGATAGTGCAGTGCATGAGCTAATTCGTGCAGTCCTACGTTTTGCCCGTCATTGGGATTGGCGTAGCCTTCCAGAAAGTGCTTCCATGATAGGTTAATGGAGTGCCCCGATACATTGCCTTCCAGGAAACACAATATTGGCTTTACTCTTAAAAATTCCTGCGGGTGAATATGAATAAACTTAAAATGTGGCAACATGAACTTTTTTAACCCAAACGTAAGTTGAATGGCTGCAGCACTTACCAATACGGGCATTTCTTTAAATCCTTTTTCGTCGTGTATCTTGAATGTTTTGTCGCTCATAAATTTCTGCAACCTCTCAATAAATATATTCTGGCCGCTGAACGACAATGATTTAAAGTACGAGAATCGCTGAAACAGGATTTTTGAAATTTGCTGATTAGTAAAATTTAACTCATCGCCGTAATAAGTAAGAAAAGTACGTGGTTTTGGCTTTTTAACGTCCTTGAAAATGGTCTGGCTGTAAGTATCCGGTTCTTCTGATTTTTTCCAGAAAATGTAAATAATAATAGAAAAAATAACGAGAAACATTATTATACCTCCAAAATCGGGAGTATAAGGTTTGTTGGGGTAGGACTCTTTAGCCAGTTTTTCTTGAAATAGTCTTACTTGTTGATCGGCACCAATTAAAGCCGAATCTAATTCGGACGGTAGTTGCCAGGCTTTTAATGTATAAGCTGCGTCTTTGCCTCCCGAAATAATAAGTGTGCCACTTATATTTTCATCATGGCTATTTACATAGTAGGTAGTATCAAAGGACATTAGTCAGTTTTCAGTTTTCGATTTCGGTTTCATCGGTTTCACCGTCTAATAATGGGATATTGGCAATAGATGCACCAGCAATTCCTTTAACCGAACCGTACATACCACTGGTGCTGATCAGTACTTTCTCCAGTTGCTTCTCCCGTTCTTTCCATATTTTTTCCATTTGCACACGCTCCTTAGTAATGCCGTTTTTTATCGACATGAAGCCTTCCATAATAGCTTCTACCTGTCCACGAAACTCAATGCCGGTAAGGTAATCGTAAAGCATCTGCATTTTATCGCCCTTACCCTCCTGACTTTTTTGGATTTCGTAAACCTTGATAATACCGTTGCGTAAAAGATGAGCAACACTGTTAACTTCAGCAAAATTGCATAACCAGATACCATCTTTTTCGCCAAAGCGGTCCATGTCTTTAGGAAAAGCTTGAGTTACCAATATAGCAGCATCGGCCCCTTGATTGCGTTTATCATTCTTTAGTTTATCGAGCCAGTTATTGCTCCAGGCCTTAGTACGCTTGCTTTCGTAAATTATTCTTCCACAAACAGTACCAGCACTGTTACGTATAATTTGCATGCAGTCTGCACCTTCTACACCCTTGCCTACTTCTTCAATCATATCAAAAGGAAAACTTTCTTTCAATATTTCTTCCAGTAAAACTTCCTGACTTTCGCCCTGTAGTTGCATACTGCCTTGCTCACTTTTACGCTTTAGTTCTTCAATTAGCTTTTGCTGCTGCTCCATCTGCAGTTTAAATTCTTTGGTCTTCAAGTCAAATAATTCCTGCTCACGTTTAATGGCCGAATCTTCAATCTCCTTTCTTTTCTCCAAAAATCTTTTTTCAATTTCAACCTCCATATTTTTTTGCTTTTCTTCCAAAGCATTCTTATCCCTCATCAAATCAAGTTCTTTCTTTTGCAAATCTTGGAGTTGTAGTGTTTTAGATTTGGCTTCTTCTTCAAGCGATTTTAATTTAGCAGCAGTCTCGTCACCTGCTTTTTTTAGTGCATCAGTCAGTAATATGGTCTTTTGCTTTTCAAACTCTTCCTCTTTTTTCTTTTGCCAGTCCTGCATTTTACCACGCAGTTCTTTTTCCACTTCGCTCTTTAAACTTTCATTAAGTTCAAACTGGTGACCGCAGCTGGGGCATTTAATTTCCGTTCCCATTATCAAAATTTTTTACAAGATAATTAAAAATAAAAAGCTTCCCATAATTGAGAAGCTTTTGTGCCCGAGACTGGATTCGAACCAG
>JBBKXU010000089.1:0-16362 GCA_037969645.1 Ferruginibacter sp.
CACTAAAACAAACAAGGGCTACCGAAACGTTGGCATATTTAACACTGCCATAAAAAGTGACCCAATGAATGGCTACAATAACGCCCACACCAAAAATTTTTAGCACATCTTTAGCCGGAATACGCAATAATTGTTTTCTGTATAATAATATGGCTCCTAAAGTAACCACTGTAATAAAAAGCCGGAACCAAACCAGCAAGCCCTCGTTCAGCTCAATCAGTTTGCCAAGTATTGCCGTAAAGCCCGCTAAAAAAACGGCGATATGAAGTTGTATCAGGGCTTTTTTCATTAAACAAATATAAGCGTAAGCAAAAGCTGGCAAAAAAATTATAAAAATCGGGTTTCAAACCTGTTCTAACCACAAACTAATTTATATTTGCCAACTTATAACCTATTTATACTATGAGCTTTAAACGCATCAACAACATTACCGGATGGATCGTTTGCATTATTGCATGCGCCGTGTACATTATGACTATGGAAGCCTCGGGCAGTCTTTGGGATTGTGGCGAGTTTGCATCCAGTGCATATAAACTGCAAATACCTCACCCGCCGGGGGCACCTTTATTTGTATTGATTGGCCGTTTATTTATGGTGCCTTTTGATGCCGCAAATGCTGCAACAGGTATAAACCTGATGAGCGCATTAGCGAGCGGTTTTACAATTTTATTTTTATTCTGGAGTATCACTCATTTTGGCCGCAAGCTGGTAATGAAAGGTGCCGACGAGCTAACCAACGAAAAAACCTACGGCATTATGGCTGCAGGTGTTGTTGGTGCATTAGCCTATACTTTTTCTGATTCTTTCTGGTACAGCGCTGTTGAAGGCGAGGTATATGCCTTATCTTCTTTCTTTACAGCCGTAGTTTTTTGGGCCATCTTAAAGTGGGAGCAGAACGTAGATACCGAACAAAAAGAAGGTATAAAAGGTCATTTTACAAAAGCCGACCGTTGGATAATTTTGATTTTTTACCTGATGGGTTTATCAATTGGCGTTCACTTGTTGAACTTACTTACGATACCCGCTATTGTAATGATTTACTATTTCAAGCGCTATGAAAAAATAACTAAATGGGGAGCTTTTTGGGCTTTCGTCATCGGTTGTATTATTACCGGCCTTGTACAAAAAGCGGTAGTAGTTTGGACGATTAAAGGAGCAGGTAATTTCGACATCATGTTTGTAAATAGTTTTGGTCTGCCATTCTATTCGGGTTTTGTATTTTTCTTTATTATGATTGGTGTCCTTGTATTTTTTGGTTTAAGGATTGCCGGAAAGAGAAACTGGAATTTTCTTAAGCTTGGCCTGTGGAGTTTTGTATTCATGTTATTGGGTTATTCAACATACTTTACTACGTTGATACGCTCAAGCGCCGACCCTTCGGTTGATATGTTTAATGTAGACAACCCGGTGAGTTTGGTTGGCTATTTAAGCCGTGAGCAATATGGAGACTGGCCAATTTTATACGGACAGGATTTTACTGCACAGCCCGCCGATAATAAAATAACTGAAACCTACATAAAGGGCAAAGACAAATACGAAAAGAACGGAAGGAAAGTTGAGTATATGTATGAGGCTTCCGATAAGCACCTTTTTCCACGCATGTGGGATAATAGTAACGACCAGGGCCATGCCGATTATTATGCCGGCTGGATGGGCATTGGCAGAGACCGAGAGGGAAACTGGGAACGATCGCCTACAATGGGAGAAAATATACAATTCGCCATGGCTTACCAGGTTGGCTGGATGTACATGCGTTATTTTATGTGGAATTTTGCAGGCAAGCAAAACGATATACAAGGTATTCAAATGGATAATGTACGGGATGGCAACTGGCAAACCGGCATTGGTTTTTTTGACACCTGGCGACTGGGCGACCAAAAAGCATTACCGGACAGTTTAAAAAACAATAAGGCGAATAATAAACTATTTGCATTGCCATTTATCCTGGGTTTATTGGGTATGTTTTACCAG
The DNA here is from genome assembly GCA_037969645.1 of Ferruginibacter sp. Lineage (GTDB taxonomy): Bacteria > Bacteroidota > Bacteroidia > Chitinophagales > Chitinophagaceae > Ferruginibacter. Next base: position 1,972 of record JBBKXU010000089.1, read on the forward strand.
TTAAAAAAAGACAAAAAAGACTTTTTAGTCACAGGGTTACTCTTCTTCTTTACCGGCCTAGCCATTGTGTTTTATTTAAACCAAGCAGGCAACCAGCCACGTGAGCGTGACTATGCTTTTGTAGGTTCTTTCTATGCTTTTGCCATATGGATAGGCCTTGGTGTGCTATATGTTAAAGAATTATTTGCCGGATTCGTAAAAAATAAAATAGCGGCAACTGCCATTGCAGGTGCTTTGTGTTTAGTTGCTGTGCCTGTACTAATGGCCAGCCAGGAGTGGGACGACCACGACCGCAGTAATAAGACTTTGGCAGTTGACCTTGCCAGAAATTATTTAGAAAGTTGTGAGCGTAACGCTATATTAATAACCTTTGGCGATAACGATACTTATCCGCTTTGGTTTGCACAAGAAGTGCAAGGAATCCGCCCTGATATACGTGTAATCAACTCAAGCTTGATGGGTACCGACTGGTATCTTAATCAACTTCGTTATAAAGTAAACGAAAGTGACCCGATAGATCAGATATGGTCGGCCGAACAACTTGCAGGTTCAAATCGTGATATCCTCTATTCTCCTGATTACCTTTATGGCAAGAATACGGCATTCATAGACAGGTATAGAGCAAAGGCAGGTATTACTACCGACCCTGCGCAACCGATGGATCTTTATACTATGATGAAAGATTTTGCCGGAAGCGATGATCCTAATAAAACCGAACAAGGAAGAGACGATGGCAGTATATTGAATATATTTCCTACTAAGAGAGTTTCTATTCCGGTTGATATTGACTTCGTTCGCAAAAACGGAACCGTTAATGCAAACGACAGTGTTGTATCGCAGGTGGTATTTGAAATACCAAAAAACACTTTATTTAAGAATGATGCTGCTATTTTAAACATCATTGCTGCTAATAAATGGAAACGCCCTATTTACTTTACTTCAAGTTCGGCCGGCGATCTTGGTTTTCAAAACTATATCCGCCAAGATGGTTTATCATACCGTTTAGTTCCTGTGTTGGATCTTGATCCAAATGGCAGCCAGGTAAATGATCAACGTGCTTATAAAGTGATGATGAATGAGTTTAAATCGGGCAATGCTGATAAGCCGGGTGTTTATTTTGATGAAGAGAATCGCCGTCATTTAAACAGCATACGTATGGCTTATGCAGTGGCAGCATTAGATCTTGCTCAAAAAGATAAAAAAGATTCGGCAAAAAACATGTTGAATAAAGTAGATAAAATGATGTTGGAGGAGAACTTCTCTTACGGCATGGTAAGCCGCAATCAACAACAGAACTATATTTCATTATTGATGCTGCAGGCGAGCTATGCAGCAGGCGACACAGTATTGGCAACTAAAATCACCAAAAGCTTGAAGAAAGATTTGGAACAGCAAATAAGCTACTATAAATCGCTAAGTGATAATAGAGCAGCTAAATTCGATTACGTTGTTGATGAAAGCGGACGCAGAAGTGGTGACAAGAATACCGCAGAACAGTTCCTGATGCGGATTATGTCGTTGGAGCAGCAGTTTAAAGCGCCGCCAGCACCAACCGAAATACCTGGCCAGTTGAACACGCAGCCGGTAAGTCCTGACAATACACCGAAGTAGTAAGCTACTTAATTTATAAATTTGATAAAGGTTCCCTGAAAAACTCAGGGAACCTTTTTATTTAACATCTGAACAAAACGATACCGTCAAATGTTTCGTAATTTAGACATAGTCAAGACGGCTTTTCGTCGTCAGATAGTTTAACAAAAGCCATGAATTTTTTCCATTTTTCAAAATATGATCCAAATGCACAGGGCAAGCCTCCTTTTGAGACTTTGCTTAACCTTTTTTTGCAATTGCTCACTTACACCAACGGCGATTTTAATGAAGCTATGCAGTGGCTGAATGAACTAGATAAGGAATACAAACTCACCAACAATGAATACGGTATAGGCGATTTTATTGATGACCTAAAATCGAAAGGGTATATTGATGATAAGAATGAAAAAGGAGAAATAAAGATTACGCCTAAGACCGAGCAAGGTATTCGTAAAAAAAGCTTGGAAGAGATCTTTGGCAAGTTGAAGAAAACAAAACAGGGCAATCACCAGACTTTTAAACCGGGCGGCGGCGATGAGATAAATCCCGAGACAAGGCCTTTTCAGTTTGGTGATACCATGGAGCAAATTGATTTTACCAACAGCATCCGCAATGCACAAATCAATCACGGCATTGATAGTTTTCAAATGCATGAAGATGATTTGGAAATCAGGGAAACAGATTTTAAGTCGCAGGCATCTACTGTATTAATGATTGATATTTCCCATTCTATGATTTTGTATGGCGAAGACAGGATTACCCCGGCTAAAAAAGTGGCGATGGCTTTGAGTGAGCTCATTCAAACCAAATACCCAAAAGACACACTGGATATTGTAGTATTTGGTAACGATGCCTGGACTATTGAAATTAAGGACCTACCCTATTTGCAGGTTGGACCGTATCATACCAACACCGTTGCCGGATTGGAACTGGCAATGGATATTTTAAGAAAAAGACGTAACCCAAACAAGCAGATATTTATGATTACTGACGGCAAACCTACTTGCCTGAAAGTTGGCAAACGTTATTATAAAAACAGTTGGGGCGTTGATAGGAAGATATTGAACCGTTGTATGAGCCTTGCAACTCAATGTAAAAAATTAAAGATACCAATCACTACTTTTATGATTGCATCTGACCCATATTTACAAAGATTTGTGCAGGAGTTTACCGAAACAAATAATGGTAAGGCATACTTTGCGTCGCTAGACAAACTAGGTGCGTTTATTTTTAAGGATTTTGAAAGTGGAAAAAGAAAGACTGTATTTTGATTATTAAACCATTTAATTACAAGGCAACACTATGAAACTATTATTAGGAATCATTATTGGTGCTCTACTTGCTGGTGGGGTGTTTTATTATTATGTCTTTACTACGACCACTAGCTCAGCAGAAGCAATGTCAATGATCGAGCCCAAAAACGGTGATGAAAAAGCCAGTTTAACCGTGAAGCCCTCCGGTGCAGTAACATTTATATTGACGGCCAATGACGAAATTTATTATTACGCAGGTGCCTTTAACGACAGCATATATAAAACCGATTACTTTAAAGTACGTGAGATTATAATAAACTACAAATCCCGAATTCATCCGGATGATTTGATGTTTATTATTAAATCTGATAAAGCCGCATCGTTTAAAAATGCCATTGACATACTTGATGAAATGGCTATTAATAAAGTCCCTCCTGGACATTATGCCGAAACAGAGATAACAGAAGCAGAAATTTACAGCATCAATATTTTAAAGAAAACTAAAAATGGATAGTACTAAAATCAAAACACTAGGCGAATTAAAGAAGAACGGCTATGTTTCTAAAAGCATTAAGCAGGAGATTCGTGAAAACCTTATTAAAAAAATTCAGGCAAAGGAAAATCCCTTTCCTGGTATTTTAGGTTACGAAGACTCGGTGATACCTGATACTGAAAGAGCATTGTTATCTCAACATAATATTCTATTCCTTGGTTTACGAGGACAAGCAAAAACAAGAATGGCCAGGCAGATGATAGATTTGCTGGATGAGTATATTCCCATAGTTGCCGGCAGCGAAATTAATGATGACCCTTTACAGCCTGTATCAAGATATGCCGTTGATTTACTTGAAGAAAAAGGAGATGACACGCCGATTGCCTGGTTGCACCGCAGTCAGCGCTACGGAGAAAAATTAGCTACGCCCGATGTAAGCGTTGCCGATCTTATTGGCGATATTGATCCTATAAAAGCTGCAAATCTTAAACTGAGTTTTGCCGATGAGAGGGTTTTGCATTATGGCATTATTCCCCGCAGCAACCGAAGCATTTTTGTAATTAATGAACTGCCCGATCTGCAGGCAAGAATACAAGTGTCACTCTTTAATATTTTAGAAGAGGGAGATTTACAAATACGTGGCTTTAAATTAAGATTACCGCTTGATGTATTATTTGTATTTACCGCAAATCCCGAAGACTATACAAACCGCGGAAGCATTGTAACTCCACTTAAAGACAGGATTGAAAGCCAAATACTCACCCACTATCCAAAATCTTTAGAGACCGCTTTGGAAATAACTGAACAGGAGGCGGATATTAACGATGCTCAAAAGCAAAAAGTAAACATTAGCGATTTAATAAAACGTTTGATTGAACAGGTTGCTTTTGAAGCCCGTTCCAGCGAACTGGTTGACAAAAAAAGCGGTGTAAGCGCTAGGCTCAGCATTAGTGCTTATGAAAACGCAATCAGTGCCGCAGAGCGCAGAGCCATAATTAACGATGAAAAAGATACACAGGTTTGGCTGAGTGACCTTATCGGTATTATTCCTTCCATAACCGGTAAAATAGAATTGGTTTACGAAGGCGAACAGGAAGGGCCTTATCAAGTTGCATTTAATTTACTGGAGCGTTCTATTCGCACTCAATTCGGATTGTATTTTCCGAATCCGGATACTTTAAAAAAGAAAAGAACAAAAGAAGCAGGCCCTGATGATAACCCTTACAAAGCAATCACACGTTGGTTTGATGCAGGAAATACTTTAAATACTTTTTTTGAAACAAAGGATGAAGATAAAGTGCAATTACTGTATAAGGTTGACGGATTGCATGCCTTGGTAAAAAAATATTTTAAAGCAGCGAATGACAAAGAAAATGCTTTGTTGATGGAATTTGTTTTGCACGGCCTTGCTGCTCATTCACTCATAAGTAAAAAAGTACTTGAAGGAAAAATTGAATTTAAAGATTTGATGGGCAGTATGTTAAACATCGGCACACAGCATTTCAGCGAAGAAGACTTTGAGGAGGAAGATTTCAACTGAATATAGAGCTCGATTAAACTGGGTCTCCCCTTTTTAGAAGAAAATCCTTAATTTGAAGCATGAGAAAATTATGCTTCTTTTTTTTGTGCATATGTTTTGCGTTGACAATACAAGCACAAGAAAATGTAATTAAAGGCTTTAAAGACGAATTAGCCAAAGCTACTACTGCTGAAAAAAAAGTTGAAGCTTTAGGAAACCTTAGCCGGGTAATGATGAATATCAATTTGGTGGAAGCTGATAAATACGGCCTTCAAATGATTGAGGAATCTGAATTGAGCCGAGACCGCAAATTGATGGTGAAAGCGCTACTTACAAATGGTGAGCGCTATTCGTACCTGGCCGGTCGTAGCGACAATATTGAAAAGTCTATCAGTTACTATAACAAAGGGCTCGAACTGGCCAAAAAAAACAAACTGGACGAATATATTGTAAAGGCATATCTATTGCTGTCCAAAGTGAACAGGTATATACCCAATGCTGAAAAGGCTTTAGATTATTGCAACCAGGCTTATTCCTACACATCTTCTTTAAAAAATGACAGTATTACGGCAGTGGTGCACATGGAATACGGTTCGGTTTATATTTTAAGGAATGAAAAAATTCTGGCCCTGAAGAATTTTATGACACTTATTCGTTTGGCCGAGGATGCTAAGAATGCAAATTTATTAAGAGGTGGATACGTGAGCCTTTCTGAATTTTACGCAGTACTTGAGGACTACGATAAAGCGATTGATTACCGGGTTAAAGCAATGAATAAACTAAGTGAAATCAGTTCCGGACAATCACCTTATAACAAAGTGCAGGATCTTGCTCAAATTGGAGACTTGTATATGGTCAAAAAAAGTCACGATCTGGCGATGATTTATTTTGAAAAATCACTGAGCTTGGCCGATTCATTAAAATTTGAACCCATTAAAGCCATTGCCTACCGAAGTATTGTTAACAATTATCTGGCTGCTGATGAACCGCAGAAAGCGTTGGAATATTTTAATAATCAGCCCCAATTGAAGAAATATTTACAAGCAGTAAATTTCGGGCATTTTGTAGATCAGTCATATGGTTATATCTACATGCAGATTGGCAATTATGACTCGGCAAAATATTATTATAACAAAGTTGCCGCTTTTTTCGGAAACGATGTAAATATCAGTAACCAATACAGTTATAATGCACAATTGGGGATGCTTTATAAAAAGACAAAAGAGTATGATAAATCACTGGCTTATTTTTTAAAGGCAAAAACACTGGCCGATGAAATAGGAGAAATGGAAACGATGAGTTTGATAGCAGCGGAACTTGACACCCTGTACCAGATAAAAGGTGATTATAAACAGGCACTTTATTATACTTCTCTCAATCATAAGTACAAAGACAGTTTGGATAAACTAGGCAAAGCCAAAGATTTGTTACAGATAGAAGTGGCCGATGAACAGCAGCGGCAGGAAAGAATTGACAAAGAAAAGGCTGAAAACAAACGGAAACGTTATAACATTCAATACTTGCTTATCACCATTGGCATAGCCAGCCTCTTTATATTAATGGTTATGATGGGCATGTTTAAAGTATCGGCAACAACCATTAAACTCATTGGCTTTTTTACTTTCCTTATGTTCTTCGAGTTTATCTTCCTGATATTTAAAAAGAACATTTACAGCATAACCAATGGTGAACCTTGGAAGGATCTGGCATTTATGATTTTACTGGCTGCCATTTTGCTGCCACTGCATCATTGGGTTGAGCATAAGGTCATTCACTATCTTACATCACATAACCGGTTAACAGCTTCTGGAGAAGGTTTGATAAAGCGGGTGTTTAAGCGGAAGAAGGTGGCGGAGGAGTGATTAGGAAGTATATGCTGAATATTTGAGCATACAATAATTCGGCAAAGGAGATTTTAATTACCGTGCAGGGAACTGGTAATATACATTGCTAATAATGACACTATTGCGGCCAGCAACATAGCAATAAGTATTGAACCAATATTTTTTCGGAGACTGGTTTTTCTGAAATAATCAACAATACAAATAATTACAAAAACTTTTACGCAAATAGCCAGTAATACTATAAACAAATAAGAAAGCGAGGGGGTTAGGCCTATAAATAAAAATCCAAAAAAAACAGGAATAAGTGTTCTAATATTTATTGCCCTATTCATACTTAAAAATAAAGCTTATTTATTACAAATCAAATTAATTATCTTAATTATACTCCGTTAAAAATCAAGGTCGTTTGGTTCACCATTAAGTCTGCGGCCGCTTAAGATATTTTCAAGCCATATAGCCCGTACACCGGCGCCAGAACGTGTTTTTGGAAAAGCAATAATCATTTGAATATTCATTTGGTATTGTTCCAGCGCCATCGGCAATGCCTCAGCAATTTTTTTGCATCGGTAACTGTTCATTGCACGTTCCAATGCTTCAAACCAGTCATAATGCGCATCTAACGGCACGTATTCATCAGCATTGAATAACACTTCAGTTATGCGGTATAAATCTTCTTTTCGATCAGAATGACGATTTGCCCAGGAATATTCTTTGTACATATTCTGCACCTCCTTGCTTTCAAAAGTATTTACAAACTATTTCAATGTATCGTCTTCATACCCATGGAGCCAGGGGCGCTTCTCCCTTTTTTCCTCCCACTCTCTATCTCTATCTTTATTCTGTTCATGCTGATGATCAAAATGTAAATCGCAATAAAATTCTTCTTTTTCGCCCCTGATATCAGGCAAAAGCATCAATGTCCCGTTTCCCGTTCTGCCGTTATGAAAATCATACCATTCCGGAAAATTCCGGTTGGCATTACTCGTGTTATAGGCTTCTTTAATTTCATCATATTCCTGCCATTCTCCATAAGGCTCAACTTCCGCATCAGCATTATTCTGCCGCAGATAAAGTGCATACAAATCAATATCTTCTTCATTAACAGGTTCAATAAAGGGGCAGTTAAGAACATCATTCTCCCAAACCTTAAAATCTTCGCAAATTTCAACGCCAGCAAATTTTATCTTCTCGGCCCGCCACAGGCATTGTGCATCAAATAATTTCTTTTGCTGTATTATTTCAAGATGTTCGAAGGCTGTATTAACCCATTGAATTTGCTCATTCTCAATATTACCTGTAAGGTAGGTGGCGCCCGAATGCCATATAGATTTCCTGAATAAATAGTCTTTTAAAAAGCTATCAACAGAATCAGGATTAAACCCAGCCAGGTATTTTTGAACGGCTTCTGAATTTTTCAGTTCCTCAAGCCATTGCTTTTCCTGGGTTGCTTTATCAATCGGATGGTCATCCTTATTATTCCCTTTTTTGCTTTTCGCCATAGCTGACAATTTCTCACACTAATATCGCATTTTTCTTGAAATACGCAATACCACTTATAGGGTATTGCAAAACTTTATTACTCTGTGTATTTTGGGCCATTATTTAACCTCAAAATTTGTTTTTATGCCAGTTAAAATCACACTTGACATTTTCAGCGGCAGGGCAAACCCTACCATGACGCTGGATGATGCCACCGCAAAAAGTCTTTTTAAAAAACTTTCGTTTGGTACACTAAAAAGGCAAACTGAAAAAACAGCGCCCTTCCCATCTGTACTTGGTTACCGCGGTATTATCATTGAACAGGAGGGTAGAAAATTAAATGCTGACTTGCCTCAGCTTCTTCATTACACCCATGATACCGTTTATGCTGATGGTAAAGTTGCAAGTGCCGAAGGCGGATTAGAGGCTTTTTTGTTCGACAATTTCAAAAACCTGCGTGATACAAAAGGACTTACAGATTTCAGGCGAACAACAGAATCCCAATTGAAGGCTTATTTAGACAAACGGAAATTATATACCGACGGCTATTTCAAGCATATTGAAATTTTTAGAGAACCGGTTATCCCGTTACGGCCGGTGTGTCCTTGTGCGCCTAATCCAGATCTACCAGCCTGGAATACCGTATCAAGTATAAAAAGCGGAAACAACTGCTATAACTATGGTACCAATTACCGTACTGATACTTTTGCGCAGCCTGGTAGAGCTACCGGTCAAATGTGGAACAATCTTTCTGCATGCAATGTACCTGCACCGGGCATCAGTGCTAAAATGGGTGCGGTAACCGATGGTCTGATTGACAAACCCACTCAGGACAACAAATGCATATCGCCAGGACACCTTGTTGCTTTAGTAAATGCACCTAACTATGATTATCATTGGTATCGCAAAGGCTCCAACGGCCGCTGGAGTCATAAACCCGGAAGTACGCCCGCAACACTGCTGGATAACTCCGGTAATATCATTACTGATCCCCGAACAGCCGACCGGGGTCCCTACACTAACTTTTGTACCTTTATGCAAGTGATTCATGGCCGGTTTAAAATAAACTAACAAAAAGAATAATTGAAAGAAGTTAAAACAAACTGGACGGCATCCGTCTTGCTTTTTTCCGGGAGGCCAAATCCAGAATGGGTTCTGACAGAACTACAGCAAAAGGAATGGATGCAGCTTTGGCAGCAGGCTCCGTTAAGTAATACCGATGTTGAGGAACCTTCAATATTAGGCTATACTGGCTGCAAACTTTATTTCAATGAACACAGCCATTGGCAATTGTACAATGGCTGCGTTTCTTTTTTTGAGTATGGAAAAATTACTTCTAAAAAAGAGGATGAAAAACGAATGGAATTATTTTTATTGAATACCGCACCCGAGGAAGTGAAAGCTGCATTACGGGATATGAAAATTATTTGATACTTTATACAATATTCACTTCTCTTTCTAATAGCACGTCAAATTTAGCTTTAACACTTTGCAGAATCTCTTCACTCAAATCGTAAATCTTATTTCCTTTCGCATCGCCATAATTCACTAATACCAGTGCCTGCTTTTCATGGCAACCTGCATCACCTCTACGATAACCTTTCCAACTTGTTCCTTCGTGGGGCCCACAATGTTCAATTAACCAACCGGCTGCAAGCTTTACATTTCCATTTGGCAATTCATACCCAACAATTCCTTCAAACTGCGAACTGAGAACTGCGAACTGTGAACTGCTTATCTCCGGGTTCTTAAAAAAACTACCTGCATTTCCGATAACCGCTGGATCAGGCAATTTACCGCTACGGATATTTATTACTGCCTGAGATACAGCCTGTAAACTCAAATCCTGCACACCCATTTTTTCTAATTCCTGACCAATAGCACCATAAGAAGTATTGAAATTGGGCACCTTATTCAACCGATAAGTAACATCAGTTATCACAAATTCGTCCTTAAACTTCTTTTTAAAAACACTTTCACGGTAACCAAATTCACAGTCATTCAGCGTAAAGTTTACCATCTTTTTATCACGTATATGATAAGCTTCAAGTGAATAAAAAACGTCTTTTATCTCAACCCCATAAGCCCCAATATTTTGCATGGGCGAAGCACCAATATTTCCCGGTATCAGAGAAAGGTTCTCTACTCCTGCCCAGCCATTTTTAATACAATGCAAAACAAACTGATGCCAATTCTCCCCTGCACCAACATTTACGTAAACGTGATGCTCGTCTTCCTTGATGGTTTTAATCCCTTTGATTTCGTTCTTTAAAACCAGGCCATCGAAGTTTTTGGTAAAAAGTATATTACTTCCTCCACCCAAAATCAAAGTTGATCGTTGGTCGTTACTGGTTGCCCGGTCTTTAAATTCAAGTAGTTCGCTTAGTTCATCAATCGAATCAAATTTTGCAAATAGATTTGCGTAAGCATTGATTCCAAAGCTATTGTACTGTTTGATTAATATATTTTCTTGTACTTCCATTTATGATAAATTGATCTTCGCTTGGTTCTACCAGTTTCCTCTCCTTCGGAGAGAATCCGTCCCGATATGTCGGGAGGTTGGGGTGAGGCTTTTACATCTTATCTACATCAGCAATTACCGTCACACTTTTAAAACTCTTCTCTCCGGTTACCTGATTTATATGATTTCTAATGGCAGCTTTATACCTCATGCTCATGCCGGGTTCTTTAGGTAACTTTATCAATATCTCCATTAAATATTGGTTCCGTATGCGGTTGACAACTGGTGCCGCCGGACCAACAATAAAATCTTTTAAATCTTGCTTTAACAACTGGGTTAGTTTTTCAGCAGCAGCCGCAACAATATTCTTATCCTTATGTTTTAAAGTTAGTAAAATTATACGGCTGTATGGCGGGTAGAAAAACTGTTTTCTGTTTTCTATCTCCATCGCATAAAGCTGCTTATAATCGTGTTGTTGTACAAGCTGCAAAACAGGATGCTTTACATTGGTTGCTTGTATAATCACTTTGCCCTGTTCTTTTTTACGTCCTGCTCTCCCACTCACCTGCTCCATCAATTGAAAAGCACGCTCATTAACCCTAAAGTCGGCAAAAGCCAATAATCCATCGGCATCTAAAATGCCAACCAGACTTACTTTATCAAAATCTAAACCCTTAACCACCATTTGCGTACCTACTAAAATATCTAATCGGTGCTGCTCAAATAACTGTATCAGGTTATCATGTGCCATTTTGCCACGCACACTGTCCACATCCATTCTTGCAATTTTATGGTTGGCAAAATCGTCTTCCAATTGCTCTTCTATTTTTTCGGTGCCAAAATTTTTCTCCAGCCAGTTATTGCTGCCGCATGCCGGACAGGTTATTAATTTTGGATAAGTACTTCCGCAATAATGGCAATGAAGTTTATTACTATACTTATGCAACGTAAGCGATACATCGCAATGTGTACACTGCGGAATAAAGCCACAAGCACCGCAAATTAAATAAGGATTGTAGCCCCGGCGGTTTTGAAACAAGATGACCTGTCTATCAGCATCCAATGCTTTTTGCATAGCTTCTTTCAACTGCGGACTAATCATCACTTTGCCTTTTTGGGCAACCTGCCGAGTATCAACAATCTCAATCTCAGGTAATTTAATACCACCGAAACGTTCATTCAATTCTACCAAGGCATACTTATCGTGCTTGGCATTAAAATAACTTTCAATCGATGGTGTAGCACTGCCCAGTAAAACTTTTGCCTTAAAAAGAGAAGCATAATAAATAGCCGCATCCCTTGCATTGTACCTGGGAGCCGGATCCTGCTGTTTAAATGATGAATCGTGCTCTTCATCCACTATAATCAGTCCGAGGTCTTTAAATGGCAGGAAAAGGGCGCTCCTTGCACCTAAAACGATTTTCACTTCGCCGGTTCTTATCTTATTCCACAATTCAATGCGTTCGTTATTGTTAAAACGTGAATGATAAATGGTGATATTGCCACCAAAATGTTTTTGTAAGCGGCGGATGATCTGCGTTGTTAAAGCAATCTCGGGCAACAAGTACAATACCTGTTGGCCAGCAGCAAAATATTTTTCAATCAGCTTTACATACACTTGTGTTTTGCCGCTGCTGGTTACACCGTGAAGCAGACAAACATTTTTAGCTTCAAAAGCTTTTGCAACAGCATTAGAAGCTTCCTGCTGGGCGGCGCTAAACTCAAAATCTATCTCCACATTTTTTGGCAGAGATTTTATCCGGTCAACCGAACGCTTCTCTACAATCAAAATATCTTTCTCAACCAATCCCTTTAATTGAGCTGCCGATGCGCCTGCTTTTTTAAGCAATTCGGGCTGTGTAACATCGCCTTCTGTTTTTTGCAGATGCAGGTAAGCCAGCAGCAGTTCCATTTGCTTCGGTGCTCTGCCCCAGTTATTCAGCAGTTCTCCCAGTTTTTCTTCATTGCTGTATGCAGGGTTAAGAATTACATAATTCTCTTTTTTAACTTTGTATTGCTCGTCCATGGCTTCCCACACAAAACAAACCTTTTTATCTATCAGTTTTTTTATTAGTGGATAAACGTGCGTAACATCCAGTATCTGCTGCACTTCAGTTAATCGTAATTCTTTTTTTAACAGCAACGCCTCGGCTACCAAAAACTCTTCATCGTTTAAATGAGTGAAGTCTTCCCCTATCTCTTCGTTGTAAATTAAAATGGTTTCGCTGCTGAGTTTAAAATGAGTGGGAAGTGCTGCGGCCATTACTTCACCTTCGCTGCACATATAATATTCGCTGAGCCAGTGCCAAAGCTTTAACTGCTCTGGAAATAAGATAGGCTCATCATCCAATACATTCAATAATTCTTTGGTTGGATAAGGAGGCTTTTTATCAAATACCGACTTTATAATACCGGCGTATTTTTTCTGCTTGCCAAAAACGACTTCTACCCTGCAGCCGGGTATAGCTCTTTGTAAAAATTCTGTTGGAATGGAATAAGTATAGGTGGTAGGCAAAGCCAGCGGCAAAATAATCTCTGCCCAAAAACCAGATGAATCATCTGCAAATTGTATTTCGTTTTCCTTACTCATCTAGAATTCCTAAAGTTAAACAAAGGGTCGCCAACCCCACTATATCTATTTTATCCAGCTTCCTTTATACTCTATCAGCTTTTCTTCCATTACTTTGTACACTTTCTCTTTTAAAAAATCAAGATCATCAATCGTCAGTCCTTCAACCGGTATTTCCTCCAGATAAACAGATCTTGATTTTCCGGGTCGTATAGAAAATATGGATTCGTAACCCATCCGGTCATAAGTATCTAAAAAAAGCAATGGTTTAATTGGAGTTTGTGTTTCAATGGCAATTCTGAATGCACCATCGTAAAATTCTTTCAATGGCTTATTGGTCATATTAAAAGTTCCCTCTGGGGCAATTACAATTGAAATACCCTTTCTTAATACAGATTTAAGCTGAAGCACACTTTTTGCCCTTTTCTCTGGGTCGCCACGCTCAACCAACACAGCCGTACAACGGTAAATAAACCCAAACAAAGGCACTTTTACCATTTCGGCCTTGCCCAACACTCTTAATTGCTGCCGACGAATAGTTTTTAGTATCACCGGTATATCCATATAAGAAATATGGTTAAACACAAAAACATAGTGTTTTGAACGGTCGTGCGGCACTTCATATATGTTGCGATGCCATATGCCAATCATGAATATAAAGAAATCGGCCCAGGCATGGCATAGCTTGTAAATGAAGTTACCGCCCCTTATTTTTCCAAATAACGAGGCCAGCAGCACCAATGGAAATATCAGCAAAAGGAAGCCAACAAAGACCAATAAGGCGTAAATAGTAAACAAAATCTGTATAACCCGGTATAAATAACGCATAATCAGGTGGCGAATGTAAGCGAATATGAGCGTTCGAAAAGCAGGATTTAACCTAAATTAGCAGCTTATTGGCAACGTTTTCCCCAACGGAGCATTTTTGGTGCATATTTTTTCAAAAACATAGCTAAAGTCTAAAGCTAAACCCTTACCTTTGCCGTCCTAAATTTGGGAATTTTATGTTAGCAGTAGTAAAAATAGCAGGCCAGCAATTTAAAGTAAAAGCAGGCGATAGCTTATACGTACCTCATATAGAGGGAAAGACCGGAGATTCAGTAGAATTTTCTGAAGTATTGATGACCGATAACGACGGAAATGTTGTTTTGGGCTCGGATGTAAAAGCCGTGGTTACAGCTGA
>JBBKXU010000090.1:0-2976 GCA_037969645.1 Ferruginibacter sp.
CATTATATGGATGAAGCAGAGTATTGCAACCGGGTTTCCATTATGGTAGATGGTGTTATTGAAGCTTTAGATACACCAACCAATTTGAAAAAAATATTTAACGCTGCATCTATGGATGAGTTGTTTTTACAACTGGCAAGAGGTGCTAAACGATCAGCAGATTAATTATGAAGCAATTTATCATCTTCGTTAAAAAAGAATTTCGTCACATTTTCCGTGACCGGAAATCCCTGCTCATCATTATTCTGATGCCGATTGTACAGATCATCTTATTTGGTTTTGCACTCACCAATGAAATTAAAGACAGCAATATTGCCATACTCGACAATGCAAAAGATGAAGCCAGCAGGGCTATTATACAACGATTGGATGCCAGCCGTTATTTTAGTGTATATCAAAACCTGAACGGACAACCCGATATAGAAAGGGCATTTAAAACGGGTAAAGTAAGACTGGTGGTAGTTTTTCAGCCGGGCTTTCGGGAGTCACTTCTACATACCAATCATGCACAAGTACAATTAATCGCCGATGCATCGGATCCTAACACAGCAACCACGGTAACCGGTTATGCCACCAATATTATTAATGATTACCAGCAGACACTAAATAAACTGACGCAGCTTCCCTATATGATAAAACCGGAGATCAGAATGCTGTATAATCCACAACTTAAGGGTACCTATAATTTTGTACCCGGTGTAATGGCGATGATTTTGATTCTGATAGCCGCCATGATGACATCGGTGGCCATTGTACGTGAAAAAGAGATCAATACCATGGAAGTGATTCTCGTATCGCCGTTAAATCCCTTGCTCTTTACTATCAGTAAGGCGATACCTTATATTGTTTTATCACTCATAAATGTGATCACCATTTTAGTGGTTAGTGTAACCATACTCGATGTGCCCATCAACGGCAATATATTTTTATTGATGGCGGAATCATTGTTATTTATAATCACAGCCGTTTCATTGGGGTTGATGATCAGCAATTTTACTAAAACACAGCAGTCTGCGCAGATGATCTCATTGATGGCCTTACTATTACCTACATTATTGCTGGGCGGCTTTATGTTTCCTATTGAAAGTATGCCGTTGCCTTTGCAGATTGTTTCCAACATTGTTCCTTCAAAATGGTATTACCTGATTGTTAAGGATGTGATGATTAAAGGACTTGGTTTTTCCGAAGTGTGGAAAGAATCACTGGTATTGCTGGGTATGTCTTTACTACTGTTGACCATCAGTTTCAAAAAATTTAAAATCCGCCTGTCATGAAAAAACTGTTGGTCATACTGGAAAAAGAATTCAGGCAGATATTCCGTAATCCGGCCATACTGCGTTTGGTGCTGGTGATGCCGGTAATTCAATTATTAATTTTTCCGTTTGCTGCCAATTATGAAGTAAAGAATGTGTTACTGTCAGTGGTTGATCATGATCATTCTTCCTATTCGCAAAAATTCATTAATAAAATTTCGGGCTCGGGTTATTTTAAATTGGTCTCCTATTCTCCATCTTATGATAAAGCTATGGAGTCGATAGAGTCAGGTGATGCAGATCTCATTATTGAGATACCCGCCGGATTTGAAAAAAATTTGGTGAAAGAAAGCAAAGGCTCGATGTTAATTGCTGTAAATGCAGTGAACGGCGTGAAAGCCAACCTGGGCGGTGCTTATGCAGTCAATATTATCCGTGATTTTAATAATGATATCCGGACTGAGTGGATTCAGTTTCCTAAAATGAATACGCAGCCAACCATTGAAGTAACTTCTTCCAACTGGTATAATACCACTATGAACTATAAAATATTTATGGTGCCGGCTATAT
Source organism: Ferruginibacter sp. (assembly GCA_037969645.1). GTDB lineage: Bacteria > Bacteroidota > Bacteroidia > Chitinophagales > Chitinophagaceae > Ferruginibacter. The sequence continues at coordinate 1,824 of JBBKXU010000090.1, forward strand.
TGGTGACCCTGTTAACCATGATTGGCAGCTTCCTGGCTGCATTGAATATTGTACATGAGAAAGAAGTGGGCACCATCGAGCAAATAAATGTATCTCCCATCTCCAAAGTTCAATTTATACTTGGTAAACTAATTCCGTTTTGGTTAATGGGTTTGGTAACGCTCACATTGGGCCTGATTGTATCCTGGTTGTTTTACAATATCATACCTGTTGGCAGCATTTCTTTGATCTATTTATTCGGCATGGTATTTCTGTTTACCTTGTTGGGCGTTGGCTTGCTGGTTTCCACTTATGCCGAAACGCAAACACAGGCCACTTTTGTCAGTTTTTTTGTGATGATGCTTTTTATGTTGCTGGGTGGATTATACACACCGATTGAAAGCATGCCGGAGTGGGCTAAATGGATCACTAAAATAAACCCGGTAGCTTATTTTATTGAAGTGATACGGATGATCGTTTTAAAAGGCAGCGGCTTTGCAGATGTACGTACCGATTTCTTTTCGGTATTGGGACTGGGTATATTTTTTAATGGCTGGGCAGTGATTAATTATAGGAAAAGGTCCTAAAGAATTCAACCGTTTATATATAACTCCTCCACCTTCTTCCTTGCCCAAGGCGTTTTACGTAAAAACGTCAAACTTGATTTTATACTCGGATTATCACGGAAACAGTTAATGCGGATAATATTGCCCAGTTCCTCCCAGCCATACATCTCCACCAGATGCGTAACAATCATTTCGAGTGTTTTGCCATGCAGAGGGTCGTTTGATATGGGTTGGTTATCGCTCATTTGTTTTCCTGTTCTAAAGCAGACAGGCGGTTTTCTTTTTGTTTGGTCGAAATTAAGCCAACCATCATAATAAAAGCGGTAAGTAAAACAATCTGCAGAATAAGTGCCTTATTTACAAGCGGAATCTGCTGCGCAGGAATAATTGATAAGAAGAGCAGGATATTGATCAAACCCCGTGGTACAATTAATAACATGGGCATCATATCCAGTTTTAATAACTTAAATTGAATAGCCCTTAATACTAAAACCGCTGCAACTATACCCAAAGCCCATGTAAAAGTATTGGGATTTAAAATTTCATCCGTGTTTATTAAAAACCCAAAGAGAATAAAAAACAAAGACCGTATTAAAAATGTTGCTTCA
>JBBKXU010000091.1:0-3127 GCA_037969645.1 Ferruginibacter sp.
TAGTAATATATATTAATCTTTAATAAAAAATATTAACCAGTACCGATTTAAGACCTGTTTTGCAAACGAAACCGGGGCTGGTAATCTATTGAGATAGCTTTAGGTTTTTACTGATAAAATTTGAACTGACGTTTATTTACCAAATCCCAGGATTAATCTTTTTGTATATTCGGTTTGTGAGAAATATTATTTCAATAGTCTTGTTTTGCTGTTTGTGTTTTTTGGTTTTTTCCTGCGGGCCCGGCAGCAATCACCCCAAAGCTCAGGCGACGGAGATACATAATTGGAACAAAGCTTTAGACGAAGCCATCATCCATGACGGCTTTTCGCCACCGGTAGCAGCCCGTATTTATGCGTATACAAATCTTGCATACTATCATCTGTTATTGGATTCTGCCGAAAGGCAATCTGACTTACCCAATAAATTGTTCGATTTACCCGATGCACCAAAAGCCACTGATTTAGCAGAAAGAGCATTGCAGGCCGGTATTGCCTTTTACATGGTTGGTAAACATTTGGTGTACACCAATGACGCACTCAATAACCACTATGAGGATTGGAAAAAAGAACTGCTAGATACCGGATGGTCGAAGGCGGAAATTGCATATGCCGAAATTGTAACAAAAAAGTTTACTGATTCACTAATGACATGGGTGAATACCGATGGGTATCCTTTAACCCGCTCAATGCCAAGATATACACTGCATAAAGATGAAGGCGACTGGCGCCCAACTCCGCAGGATTATATGGAAGCGCTTGAACCTTATTGGGGAACTATCAGGCCTTTTTTACTTGATTCAAATACACAATTCAGGCCTGCAGGGCCACAACCTTACAGCCTTAAGCCTAACAGTGCATTCATGTTGCAGTTTGATTCTTTGCTAAAAGCAACCCGGCAACTTAGCGCCGAGCAAATAGCTATTGCCCGGCACTGGGATGATAATTCCGTATCTCCAATTCATGCTGGACACTCTACCAGCATAGAAAAAAAACTAACCCCCGGCGGACATTGGATGAGTATAGCGAGGAGCCTTGCCATAAATAACCAACTCAGTTTAATACAATCGGCAGCCATGTATTGCCAAATGGCTATGGCCATGGAAGATGGTTTTATCGCCTGCTGGGAAGCCAAATATTTCTTTCATTCTATCAGGCCGGTAACGGTAATTCTGGAGCATATTGACCCAACCTGGAAGCCCTTGTTAGTTAATCCCTCATTTCCCGAATACCCAAGCGGACACAGCGCCATCTCTTCGGCTGCTGCAACTGTACTGGAAAATATTTTTGGGACTGACAAAGCATTTACCGACAGCTCCGAAGTTCCGTTTGGTTATCCTCCCAGACAGTTCAACTCTTTGCGGCACGCAGCACAGGAAGTATCCGACAGTCGTTTTTACGGAGGCATACACTTTATTAAAGCACTTGACGATGCTATGCTGATGGGTAGATCAATTGGCCAGTATCATATTAAAGCATGGAAAAAACAATAACATGCACATGAACAAAATAAACCGCTTGCTCATATTTATTATAAGCATTGCCTGTTTTTCATGCAACAATAAAAACGTTAATTCAGACGCTCAGGAATCTGATAGTCAGCAGGCGATATTTACCCTGCTGGATATGAAATCATCGGGTTTTGATTATATCAACCGCATTGTAGAAAATGAAAGTCTGAACGAACTAACCTACGAATATTTTTACAACGGTGCAGGCGTGGCCATCGGCGATATTAATAACGATGGTTTGCCCGATATTTTGATGGGCGGCAATATGTTTGGTGCCCGGCTTTTTTTGAACATGGGCGATATGCATTTTAAGGATATTACCGAGCAGGCTAAACTGATGACCAATGGTTTTCAAACGGGCGTAACCATGGCGGATGTTAACGGAGATGGTTTTTTGGATATTTATATCTGCCGTTCACTTTTTAATAATAAAGAGGAAAGAAAAAATCTGCTCTTCATCAATAACAAGGATTTTACTTTTACCGAACAGGCCAAAGCTTATGGTCTTGATGATCCGGGCTTTTCGAATCAGGCTAGTTTTTTTGATTATGATGGCGATGGCGACCTGGATATGTTTCTTACCAACCACCGGGCCGATTTTTTTAATGCTCTCTTTATCATCCCCGAACGTGAATGGAAAGCTGAACTGGCTCGTATGAAACAAAACAAAGGCGACCAGTATGCTTTCTTTTCAAATAAATTATACCGAAATAATGGTAACCAAAGTTTTACTGATGTAACCATAGCTGCAGGCCTTATGACCTACGACTATACCCTCAGCGCAACCATTGCTGATGTTAACCAGGATAACCTGCCCGATATTTATGTGGCAGCCGATTATGCCACTAAGGACCATTTGTATATTAATAAGGGCAATGGTATTTTTGAAGATCAGATTGATCAGAAGCTCATGCACTTCAGTAAAAACTCTATGGGTTCCGATATTGCCGATTACAATAACGATGGCCTGCCCGATATTGTTACTATGGACATGGTATCGGAAGATAACTACCGGCAAAAACAACTCCGGGGTTTTGCCGCTTATGATATTTTCAAATCAATTGAAGAATATAAGCTGGGCTACCAAACCGAAGGCAATTGTCTGCAACTGAATACGGGCAACGGTACGTTTAGCGAAGTTGCAAAATTTGCCGGCGTTGCCAATACCGACTGGAGCTGGGCGCCGCTTTTTGCCGATTTTGATAACGACGGACATAAAGATTTGTTTGTAACCAATGGATATGCAAGGGATATAACCGACATGGATTATATTAAATACATATCGCCCGAAATTATCCGCAAAAGTGGTGGACCACAGACCGCACCAAAAATGAAATTGTTGAATTCGGTGCCCTCGGTGCCTTTAAAAAATTACATGTACCGTAATAAGGGCAATCTGCAATTCAGCAATAATACTGATGCATGGGGTTTAAGCCAGCCGAGTTTTTCAAATGGTGCAGCTTATGCCGATCTAGATATGGATGGCGATCTCGACCTGGTGGTTAATAATTTCAACCAGTTATCTTTTTTGTATAAAAATGAATCAAGAGAAAAACTTCCGCAACATCATTTTCTCAGTATACGGTTAAAAAATGCAGCGCCAAACACATTTGCTGTGG
>JBBKXU010000092.1:0-3961 GCA_037969645.1 Ferruginibacter sp.
GTATTAACGGCAGGCCAGAGTTTATTGGGCCTCGATGCAGGTTTAACAGCCGGTGTTGCCAGTGGACTGGGAAGTATTGGTAATAAAATATGGTACGATTTACCAATTGGTATTACCGGTGTACAGGATGCAGGCGAACTAGGCGTACAGGGAGTTACTGTAACTTTACTGGATGCAGGCCTCGATGGTATTGTAGGCAATGCCGACGATGGTGCAAGCCGCACAACAACTTCAAATGCTTTAGGCGAATACATATTTACAGGATTACCGGCAGGAAATTTTGCGGTGCAATTCAGTAATCTGCCGGCAGGTTATACGGTAACAACACAAAATGCTACTGCCGATAAAACCTTAGATAGCGATGGTGGTCCGGTAGGTACTGGTGGTGCTCCGGCAGGTGCATCTCGTACAGCAGTTATTAATCTGGCCGTTGGCGAAGACAATATGACCATGGACCTAGGGTTAATACCACCAGCCAATACCAACTCATTAGGTAACTATGTTTGGTTCGACAGAAATAATGACGGTATCCAGGACGTAAACGAGCGTGGCGTGGCTGGTATAATGGTAACGCTATACAACAATGCAGGTACCGCAATCGCTTATACAACTACTAATCCCGATGGAGAATATCTCTTTACAGGATTAATTGATGGTAACTACAGCACAGGTTTCAGTAATCTACCGGCTGGTTTCGACTTTACAATGGCTTCACTTACAAATACTGCCAATGGCAGCGACGCCGACAGAACAAACGGCAGAACTGCTAACGTAACATTAAATGCAGGTAACCGTAACGACCGCAGTCTGGATGCAGGTTTAATTAGCAGCAGAGCTGCCTTGGGTAATTACGTTTGGATGGATAATGACGGCAACGGCGTTCAAAATGCAGGTGAGCCAGCCATTCCGGGTGTAACAGTAACATTATTCCGTCCTGGTTTTGGTTTAGATGGTATTGGCGGTAATGCAGATGATGCTTTACCGGTTGCCAGCATGATTACCGATCAGAATGGTTTATATATTTTTGTAAACTTATTGCCCGGAACTTACCAGGTTTCATTTACAACTACACCAACTGGTATTAAGTTTACACTGCTGGATACAGGCGGTAACGATAACTTAGATAGTGATGCGAACCCCGCTACCGGCAGAACAGGTGATGTTGTTTTAGCCGCCGGAGATATTAATCTTACAGTAGATGCAGGTTTGTTTACACCCCGTGCAGTTATCGGTAATTTTGTTTGGGCCGATGGTAACAGCAATGGTATTCAGGATGCATCAGAGCCGGGAATAAGTGGTGTTGTAATTACTTTGTTAGATGGCGGCGGAACCCCTGTAGCGGTAGCCGTTACCGATGGCGAAGGAGGTTACTTGTTCCCTAATGTAGCGCCTGGAAATTATTCAATGGTATTCAGTAATCTGCCAACAGGAGTAACGTTCACTGTTCCAAATGCTGGCGGTAACGTAGCTATTGATAGCGATGTAACAGGAACAGTAATTACAGGAATAGTGGTAACCACTACCACTGTAAATCTTACTTACGATGGTGGAGTACTCAATGCGGCCATACTGCCTATTCAGGTGGAATTTACAGCTATTAAGAAAAATGCTACTGCAGAATTGAACTGGAAAATAACCGGAGATTTAAAAGAGGTGAAAGAATTTGTACTTGAGCGCTCAGCAAATGGCAGCAGCTATGCAGCTATCGCTAATCAGTTGGCAGATACCAGAACCAGTTATCAAAAAATTGATTTGCAGCCAATTGCAGGAGTAAATTATTACCGCTTAAAAATAATCAGCTTCAGCGGCGAAATTAAATACAGCGATATTCGGGTTCTGGTGTTTGGTAACAAAGGCAGCATCAGCATATTCCCTAACCCAGTAACCGAAGTGCTTTATATTCAATTACCAGACAGCTTCAATGGCAAATTAGTATTGATGGATCTGGTTAACCAGGCGGGTCAGATTGTAGCAACTAAATCCGTAAAACAAGCCAGCCAGGTAGAAAAAATGGAAGTCAGCAATCTGGCTCCGGGTGTTTATCTGCTGCGAATCCAAAACAGCAATGGCACATTAGAAACTATGAAGGTAAAAGTGAATTAATCAACCGAAAAAATAATAACAAATCCATCCTGCGAAGCTGCCGGGTGGATTTTTTTTTGAGGTTGCCGAAATGTCATTAAATATAAATTGGCGCTTTTTTTGTAATTTATATCTTTAAAATATACGACTATGACTTTTGGAATAATGATTGTATCGCTGCTTTTTATGGGACTAGGTATGCTGGTGCAGTATCGCTTAAAAAGTAAATTTAAAGAATACAGCAAAGTGCCTACCAGCAGTGGTTTAAGCGGCAAACAGATTGCCGAAAAAATGCTGAAAGATAGCGGCATATATGATGTTACCGTAACTTCTGTCAATGGATTTTTATCAGACCATTATAATCCGGTGAATAAAACGGTAAATCTTAGTCCCGATGTTTATGAGGGTAAAACCGTTTCTGCTGCCGCAGTGGCAGCACACGAATGTGGCCATGCGGTACAACATGCAACGGCTTATTCAATGCTGATGCTTAGAAGCAAGCTAGTACCTGCGGTAAAGATCAGCAGCACGCTGTCGCAATGGGTTATTATTATCGGTTTAGGTATGTTAGGTTTTGGAGGAGGTAATCCAACCGTGTTATTGGTAGGAATTGTATTGTTTGCCGTAACTACTTTGTTTTCTGTTGTCACGCTTCCGGTTGAGTTTGACGCATCTGCCAGAGCGTTAAAATGGCTCGATAGTGCCCGAATAACAACCCAAACTGAACACACAAAAGCAAAAGACGCTTTAAAATGGGCTGCTCTAACTTATGTGGTTGCTGCTTTGGCATCTATTGCCATGCTGGTGCAGTATATTTTAATTTACCAGAGCCGAAGCCGGGATTAAACAATTTAATGCTTACTTTTTTAAGGTAATACAATCAACTATATTTGCTTACCCAAAAAATATTAAATAACAACAATCATATTATATGAATTTTGGAAAAGAATTTGAGAAATACGCAGTAAAACATAGAGGCATCAGCAGTAATACGCTGGATGCTTATGTAAAACATAATGTTACTAATCTAACGCCCAACATTATTGAAGAGCGGCCGATGAACATTGCTGTGATGGATGTATACAGTCGTTTAATGATGGACAGGATAATATTCCTTGGTTATCCTATCAGCGACGAGGTGGCAAATATTGTAACCGCACAATTATTGTTTTTAGAAAGTACCGATCGCACACGTGATATTCAGATGTACATCAACTGCCCTGGTGGCGGTGTGTATGCAGGTCTGGGTATGTACGATACCATGCAATTCATCACGCCCGACATTGCAACCATATGCACAGGCATGGCAGCCAGTATGGGAGCGGTTTTAATGTGCGCAGGCGCTAAGGGAAAACGTACCGCATTAAAGCACAGCCGCATTATGATGCATCAGCCCAGTGCGGGTGCAGGCGGACAGGCAAGCGACATTGAGATCACCGTTAACGAAGTGAAAAAAGTGAAGCAGGAATTATATGAGATTATCGCTTACCATTCCGATCAGCCGGTTGAAAAAGTAGCAGTAGACTGCGACAGGGATCAGTGGCTTACTTCAACCGAGGCCAAAGAATATGGCCTTATTGACGAAGTATTATTTATGAATCAGAAAAAACAAAAGAAAGAATCGAAATAAAAAATATCAACTATGAATTTTTATAAAAACAATAATAACCGCTTTGAAGATGATGATGCGGCCGAAGCTACACCCGAGAATCCGATGGAGAAAATGATGAGCAGCTGGCAGTTCGATAAAAAATTTATTGAGCAGCGTAAGGTTTTTTTATGGGGTGTGGTAGACGATAAAAGCGCCAAAGACATTACTAATAGGTTGATGTATCTGGAAGCAATTGATCCCGGTAAAGAAATTACATTTTATATCAAC
>JBBKXU010000093.1:0-3865 GCA_037969645.1 Ferruginibacter sp.
TTGTAAATACTATTATTCAACAATTTTATGCGAAAGATTAATTTATTACTGATACTTGCTTTTGCTTTTAAAATTTCTGCTGCGCAGGAATTGAAAGCCAATGTAACTGTTGTAACTAACCAGGTGAGCAATAATGTGAATCAAAATGTTTTCCGTACGCTGCAAACAGCATTGAATACATTTCTTAATACCCGTAAATGGACATCTGATAACTTTCAGCAAAATGAAAGAATTGAATGTAATTTTTTATTGAATTTACAATCCTCTGGTGATTTGAATGTATACAATGCATCTTTAACGGTACAAGCTGCCAGGCCGGTATTTAATACTACTTACCAGTCGCCCATTATTAATTTTAAGGACGACAATGTGATATTCAAGTATCTCGAATTTCAGCAAATGGAATTTAACGATAACAGGGTTACAGGCAATGATGCATTAATTAGTAACCTAACTGCAATAATGGCCTATTACGCCTATATGGTGCTGGGTTTTGACTACGCTTCTTTTGCACCTCGTGGCGGCGATCTTTATTTTCAAAAAGCGCAAAATATTGTAAACAATGCACCCGATGGAAGGGGCATTTCGGGCTGGAGAGCATTTGATAGCCAACGTAACCGCTATTGGCTGGCCGAAAATATGCTGAACAGCCGCTATACCATCATGCACGATGTGTATTATAATTATTACAGACTGGGCATGGATAAATTATACGAAGATGAAAATGCCGCAAGAGCCGAAGTGATGAATGTGTTGAACTTGCTGAATAATTTCAATACAGACAATCCTAATAAAATGATACAGCAGTTTTTTTTTCAGGGGAAATCAAACGAACTGATAAAAATATTTTCGAAAGCCCCACAACAGGATAAAGCAAGGGCATCGGAAATGCTGCAAAGATTAGACCTTACCAATGCGTCCAAATATAAAGACGAACTGAAATGACGAGGATAAGCATTTTTCTTTTCGGCTTCATTTTATTATCTTCCTGTGGTAACAACGACGAATTACCTTCGGGTATTTTAAAGCCCGAAAAAATGCAGGCTGTTTTGTGGGATGTAATTAAGGCCGAAGCATTTACTGCGGAGTTTATCAAAAAAGATTCAACAAAAAATGCTGCGGAAGAAAACCTGAAACTGCAGCAACAGATATTTGCGATACATAAAGTAACCAAGGCTGAGTTTTACAAAAGCTATGATTATTATAAAGAACATACGCCGGTGTTCAAGCAAATGCTCGACAGCATGATTGCGAAAACGGCAGAGAAACAAAAACCAATAATACCGCCTTTACAGGCCGAATAATATGAATAAAGTGTATAACAACGCAGCCGAAGCAGTTGCAGATATTAATGATGGTGCCGTGCTGATGCTGGGAGGTTTTGGCCTATGTGGTATTCCCGAAAACAGTATTGCGGCTTTAGTTAAAAAAGGCTCCAAAAATCTTACCTGTATATCTAATAATGCGGGTGTGGATGATTTTGGTATTGGCCTGATGCTGAAACAGAAACAGGTTAAGAAAATGGTTTCTTCCTATGTTGGTGAGAATGCAGAGTTTGAAAGGCAACTGTTAAGTGGCGAACTGGAAGTGGAGCTGATACCACAGGGAACGCTGGCAACAAGATGTATGGCTGCCGGTTATGGCATGCCTGCCATTTTTACGCCTGCAGGTGTTGGCACCGAAGTGGCCGAAGGTAAAGAATCAAGGATTTTTAATGATAAGGAGTATTTATTAGAATACGCTTTTGACGCAGACTTTGCCATTGTAAAAGCCTGGAAGGGTGATACTGATGGAAATCTCATATTTAAAGACACTGCCCGTAACTTTAATCCCTTGATGGCGATGGCGGGTAAAATAACCATTGCCGAAGTAGATGAACTGGTACAGCCGGGAGAACTGGATCCTAATTTTGTTCATACACCGGGTATTTATGTACATCGTATTTTTCAGGGGAAGGATTATGAGAAGAGGATTGAGCAGCGGACGATGAGAACCCCCTCCGCCCCCTAAAGGGGGAACTGGCAGCTTCAGGATTTTGCAAAACATTATTACGTAACATTTCAAATGTTATCTGAAATAAATTTTACACTTTAAATTTAAGTTCCCCTTTAGGGGACAGTGGTATGGCTTTATCAAAAGAACAAATAGCGCAACGCATTGCAAAGGAACTTAAAGATGGTTACTATGTAAACCTCGGCATTGGAATACCAACACTGGTTGCCAATTACATACCCGAAGGGGTTAATGTAGTGCTGCAGAGTGAGAACGGATTATTGGGCATGGGACCTTTCCCTTTTGAAGGAGAAGAAGATGCAGACCTGATAAATGCAGGCAAACAAACCATTACCACATTACCCGGCTCCTCCATTTTTGACAGTGCAATGAGCTTTGGAATGATACGTGCAGGTAAAGTTGACCTTACTGTTTTAGGCGCTATGGAAGTGAGTGAGACAGGCGATATCGCCAACTGGAAAATACCAGGCAAAATGGTAAAAGGCATGGGTGGTGCTATGGACTTAGTTGCCAGTGCTAAGAATATTATTGTGGCTATGCGGCATACCGACCCTAAAGGCCAAAGTAAATTATTGCCTGCCTGTACTTTACCCTTAACCGGTATAAAGTGTATAAAAAAGATTGTTACTGAGTTAGCTGTTTTGGAAGTAACTGATAACGGGTTTAAATTATTGGAAAAAGCGCCGGGTGTTTCTATGGAAGAGATTATTGAAAAAACTGCGGGTAAGTTGATTGTGGAGGGAGAGATACCTGAGATGCAGTTTGCTTAGATAAAATTCTAATCTCTTATTCTAAATGGCGGAGTAATTATTCTTAACTAGCTGATATTGTTATAGGCTGTTTTTCACACTCAAAATTTACCCGACAGCGATTGCTGTAAATATTCTTTTTTTCTTCTTGATACCTCCACGCTTGTGCTATCACTCATCATTAGTATTCCTGTCTTGTCGTAACTTTCTATATGTGTGGGGTTTATCAAATGCGATTTATGTACCCGTAAAAATTTGTGCCCCTGCAAAATTTCATCATATTCTTTTAAGGTTTTAGCCGAAACAAAAACCCTGTCGCCGGTTAAAAAAATATGCGTGTAATTACTTTCGGCCTGCAGTCTGATGATTTCTTCTAACTTCACGTACTTCACTTCGGTGGCATCGGACAATGCCAATTTAAATTTATCTACGTTTGGCTGCGAAATATTCTGAATAAAATTGCGGAACAGCAACTCACCCGCTGGTGCATAGATCAACTTTGCTTTGTATCGCTCAATTGCTTTCTTTAGTTCCAACTCATCAATTGGTTTGAGTAAATAATCCAAAGCACTGAAACGAATAGCTTGTATTGCAAATTCGTTATAGGCAGTTGTAAAAATTACTTCAAAATTCCAGTTATCTATGGTGGTCAGTAAATCGAACCCACTTTGATGCGGCATTTGAATATCTAAAAAAACAAGATCGGGTTTAAATGAATGAATAAGCGGAATGGCCTCACTTACACTGCGGGCAGATTTTACTGCAGTTATTTCGGGACAGTACTGGCCTGTCAGCCATAGCAATAAATCAATGGAAGCCTGCTCATCATCTACTATCATTGCTTTTATCATGATTCTTCGGGGTTATAATAAGGTATTGTAATTATTACTTTAGTTCCTACTGCTTCCGAATCCTGGTTATAAAGGTCTTTAACTTCTACATGTGCAGGTTTGCCGGTTTTTTGCTGCAGCAAACTCAGCCTTTCTTTAATAATGGCAATACCCTTGCTGTGATGAACGATAGATTTTATTTTATTTTTCTGAATAATATCAGATTGAATGCGGCCAATACCATTGTCTTCAATACTGCATGTAAGGTATTCG
>JBBKXU010000094.1:0-10498 GCA_037969645.1 Ferruginibacter sp.
GCTGATTTATCAACCAAGTTATGATCGTAAGACTGCAATTTTATTCTGATTCTTTGTGACATATAAAAAGAACTTTTTTAACCCGTTTTTTAATTTGGAGTGCAAAGGTAAGGGGTTGAATGTAAATAGCAAAGGAAAGCTTAAAGTTTTTTTACAAATACTTTTAAAGCTGATTAATACGGAGAATTATAGTCAACCTAGGATGAAGAATTGCCCATTTAGTCCTTTTTTGATACGGAGCCGCTACTGCTGGTTGATTGAGTTACAGCTGCTGCACCCTTATAATCTATAGAACCACTGCTGCTGGCTTTGGCATCTAATTTTACGCTGGCGTGTACGTCAATGTCGGCACTGCTACTCACTTTAGCCGTAGTATTTTCAGATAAAAGCTCAAAAGCCCTGATATTAGCACTGCTGGATGCCTGTGTATCATGATTTTTTGTTTTACCGCTCAAAGTTATTGTAGCACTGCTGCTGGCATCGGTTTCAATATCCGGAGCGTCAACTTCTGCCCTTATACTAGCCGAACTTGAAGCTTTTAAGGTCAATTTGCTGCTGCCGGTTAAAATATCTTTTACTTCCACATCGGCTGAGGCTGAAGCTTTTATATTGGTTAATGAAGGGGTTGTAACGTAAACCTTCATATGAGCGTTAGAAAACCCATTATTGCTTTCCAGGCGTATTTTCAACGTGTTTCCAGATACATCGGTCTCTATATGCTTAATAATATTATCATCGGCTTCCACCATAACTGAAGCTACCGGACCAATTTTAACTTCCACATCAAAACTCCCCCCTACAATGATCCCGTCAAAATTAGAAACTGTACGGGTTTCGCTGATAATATTACCACTACCCGTGGTAAAACGGCAGGAAGCTAATGTAACAAGGGAAAACAACAAAAATAAAATCTTTTTCATGGCAGTTAATTTAAGCAAATATAAAATTTCTTAACTGCAAACCAAACCGGGCTAATTAATATTTACCTTCGCAGCTCTATGACAGAAAAAATACTAATTCTCGATTTTGGCTCGCAGTATACTCAGCTTATAGCACGCACTGTGAGGGAGGCAAATGTTTATTGTGAGATCATCCCCTATAATAAAGAAATAGTTTACGACGCCGGTTTAAAGGGTATCATATTAGGAGGTTCGCCTTTTTCGGTTAATGAAGAAAATGCGCTGCAGGTTGATGTTAAAGCGATGGCCAGTAAAGTGCCGGTATTAGGTGTTTGTTATGGCGCCCAGTTAACAGCCAAATTATACGGTGGCAGGGTTGAAAAAAGCGATAAAAGAGAATATGGCCGTGCAATTTTTAAAGTTGAGAAGGAAGATATCCTTTTTCAAAATGTATCTGCTACATCTCAGGTATGGATGAGCCATAGCGATACTATTAAGGAGTTACCTGAAGGGTTTGAATTGTTGGGAACCACAGAGAGTATTCCAGTGGCGGCGTTTAAACGAATATCGAGCAGCGAGCAACCCTTGTACGGTTTGCAATTTCATCCCGAGGTTTATCATTCTGCCGAAGGCAAAACAATTATAAAAAATTTTTTAGTAAATATTTGTGATTGCAGTCAAGATTGGACACCGGCGCATTTTATTACCGATACCGTTGACGCATTAAAAAAGCAGATTGGCAGTAAGAAAGTAATCATGGGTCTTAGTGGCGGGGTTGATAGTACCGTTGCCGCTACATTGATACATAAAGCCATTGGTGAAAATCTCTACGGCATTTTTGTTGATAACGGCTTGTTACGCAAAAATGAATTTGAAGATGTTTTGAAGATTTATGATACATTGGGGCTGCATGTTATAGGTGTAGATGCAAAAAAGCATTTTTATAAAAAGTTGGCGGGTCAAACCGATCCGGAGGACAAAAGAAAAGCCATCGGCGGCGCATTTATCGAAATTTTTGACCAGGAAGCACAAAAAATTGAAGGCGTAGAGTTGTTAGGCCAAGGAACTATATATCCTGATGTTATTGAATCACTTTCGGTACATGGCCCATCGGCAACCATAAAGTCACACCACAATGTTGGCGGATTGCCAGATACCATGAAACTTGGCTTGGTTGAACCACTTCGTTCGTTATTTAAAGATGAAGTAAGAAGGGTTGGCCTTGAACTGGGCATTCCTAAAGAAATGTTATTTCGTCATCCTTTTCCGGGCCCCGGCCTTGGAATTAGAATTTTAGGGGAAGTTACTGAAGAAAGGGTACGATTGTTGCAAGATGCCGATGCGATATATATTAATGGTTTAAAAAAACATAATCTATATGCAACCGTTTGGCAGGCAGGGACCATCTTATTACCGGTAAAGAGTGTTGGAGTTATGGGCGATGAAAGAACTTATGAATTCACCGTAGCATTAAGGGCGGTAACATCGGTTGATGGTATGACGGCAGACTGGGCGCATTTACCTTATGAGTTTTTAGCCGATATCAGTAATGAAATCATCAACAATGTGCCGGGAATTAACCGGGTGGTATATGATATAAGTAGTAAGCCGCCGGCAACAATTGAGTGGGAATAGGATTTGAGTCAGGAGTTGGGAGCGATTAGTTTGGAGTATCGAATTTGGGATTGTGCAATTTAGATTTTAGATTTATATATATGTTTAGAAAAATTACTATCGCAATTTTATTGGTAACGGCAATCAGCAGCGCTACAGACTGCTATGCTCAAACTGATTCTGTAAAAAAAGCGCCGGTTTACAAGGTTGGTATTTTTGCGCCGCTCTATCTTGATTCGGTTTTTACAAAAAGCACATTTCGTTACAAGCAAACTGTTCCCCGCTTTATTATGCCTGCTGTAGATTTTGTGCAGGGTGCATTAATTGCATTAGACAGCTTGCAAGCCGGAGACGATTTTATTGATGCAAGCGTTTACGACACAAAATCTTATTTAGAAAAAGTTCCTGACCTTATCCGCAACAAAAAATTAGACAGTCTGCAACTCATCATAGGCAGTGTAAAAGATGAAGAATATTTTCAGCTTGCTGAATTTGCTTTACAGAGAAATATTCCGTTTATATCAGCTACATATCCAAATGATGCAGGCATTACCGGAAATCCTTTTTTAGTGATTATGAACTCCACGCTAAAATCACATTGCGAAGCCATTTACAGTTATATACTTCAAAATCATGGTACAGATAAAATTTATTTATGCCGCCAAAAAGGTATGCAGGAAGATATGGTTGCAGCTTTTTTTAAAGAAATAAATGAAAAAGAAGGAAAGCCAATGTTACCCATTGAAACAATAAACTTTGATAATAATTTAAATGCAGCATTTCTTAAATCGAAATTAGACAGTAACAGAAAGAATGTGATAATTGGTGCCAGTCTGGATGAAACTTTTGCCACTAATATTGCCAAAACCTGTTACTCCATACAAAAAACCTACCCCATCAGTTTAATAGGAATGCCTACCTGGGATGGCTTTTCTTCGCTGTATAATAAGAAAGATCTGGCCGATTTTCCTGTTTACTTCACAACTCCTTATTATAATGATAAAGTTGACTCGTTTAGTAAGTCACTTACAGCTGCTTATTACGCAAAATACAGAGGTAAACCCAGCGACATGGCTTTTAAAGGTTATGAATCGGTATATCTATTTACTAAATTACTTACGGCATTTCCAAACAATTTTATGAGCCGGATTAATGATCAAACTGTTAGGGTGTTTTGCGAATACAATTTCAGGGGAATGAGACGTAATGATGAAATTGCAATACCTGACTATTTCGAAAACAAGCATCTCTATATCGTAAAAATCCTCAATGGTAATACTTCAAAAGCCAGATGATAATAAAAAAACCGAAGGTAAACTTCGGTTTTTTTATAGATTAATTTGTAAGATGTTTTCGCTGCATCGTGTATAAAATAATAAAGATTAACGGAAATATGGCGAAATAAATAAACACCGTATTAAAAAATGCCGGTATAAAAATAGCTGTTCCAACAAACGGCAACACTTCACCAACCAGCCATAATATATAACCTTCTTTTTTACGTTTCCTCATTTGCAAAGCACCATAGAAACAAAGTGATATGGCCACCAATCCAATAATTAATATGGGTACCCTGTTATCGAGCCCCTGTTGCATCATTTCCTGCACTTCCGGCCCCGCTAATTTCCTAGCCCAAGCCGGCGCTTCGGCAAGTTTTTCCTGTGCTTTTTCCATTTCGGCCAAAGCCTTTTTGCCTCCCAAAAAATTATTGAGGGTACTGTACAATTCCCAGGCAGAACCAATAAAAGTTAAAATGGTTAATACATTCAGGCCGGTGGGTAATTTTGGTTTTTCCCCTCCGTCTCCAAAATTTAAGACTTCGGTGCTGTTGTCCTGATCCATAATAGTTAGTTTTTTGTAAAGTAAAAAATAGTGACTTAACTCAAAGTTAATGTTAATTAAGTTTTCAGGGTTTGCCGGCCTGTTTATTCTTTTTCAACTTAAGATAATCCAGAAAATAAACAATTTTAACCGTTAGTTCATTGCTGTGTGGATTATCAATTACTCTGCCAAAGTTCTTTACATAATTAGTATTTGCATAGGGGTCAATGCTCACATTACTGCCCAATGCATTCTTCCAGGCAACTGTTAACCGGCTGCCCAATAAAAAATCCCAGGTAAAAAACATATCTACATTAAAAATGTTGAAGTTTAAATTTTCGTTTGCAAAGAATGTAGTGTCTCTCCAGTATCCATCAGCATTTAAATTGTAGAAATTGGTATTTTGCAATAACGACCAGTAATGTCTCATGCGTATATTCAAATTCATTCGAGATGTAAAATTATACTGTCCGCTTATAATGGCCGTATTCGTTTTTACATTTCGGCGTGCAATTACCGGGGAGCCATCAGCATTTTTCTTAAAAGCCCATCCCCAGTTGCCCCTGTCCTGTACAATATCCATACTTGTACTTAACTGAAATTTATCACTAAATCTATATCGTAAACCTACATTACCTGTCCAATAAGGATCGTTGGGCAATGGAGATTCGGCCCCGCCAAGTTTCCAGCTTACATATAGTTTTTTACGACTGTCGCTGCTACCGCTAACACCTAAATAGTAATATGGTGTGCGGCGTAGAAAATAACCGGTATAAGTATTTGAGTGTACAAAATAATCTTTGTTCCATCTTGGGCTGCTCTCAAAATTTATTGAGAGATCCCAAAAATTCTTAAACAAAAAGAATGCTCTTGCACTCATTTGAAAACTTGCCCAGGTAAATGGTTTATATAAATAAACATTGGTAAAACTTGCCCGATAACTATGAATTAAAAAATGACGCGTTGGCTTGTTCATATTGTAACTGATATTGCCACTGTACTCAAACGAATTGTTATTAACTATAAAACCAAGGTCATTGGGGTCGTATTTATCACTTTCAACACTAACCGCACCACGGTATTGTATAACGCCGCTAACTTTTCCAAATCCAGCAGCAGAAGTAAATCCGTTTTTGTTACCCTGCCTACCCCAGATACTGCTGTACCGGCTGGTAAACGTAAAATTATGATTGTTTTTCTTGTCAAATAACGAGAGGTCTAAGCTACTCACATTAGCATTACGGCTATTCCCTTTACGTAATACATTAGTATTGGTAAAGCTTACTGAAGAACGATTTTTTAATGCCTGATCAAGCACTATTATATTGTAGTTAGTAAGTGGTTCGGTTAAAATACTAGTGTCTTTCCCGGTAGTTAAGTCTCTGATTTTTGCATACATTGGCGCACTAATAGCATTGAAAATGCCAATACCCAAATTCCCTTTGGTGCGGCCCGAAAACTTGGTAGCATTGTATAATCGGGTTATACCCGGATTCTTTAAAATTTCACAATCTACCTTATTGCCATAAGTATTCAACACCTGATTTACTAAACCGGGCGCATCGCCAATTCTACGTGAGTAAAACAGGCCAGCTTTGTTAAATAACTCGGTTCCTTCTGTAAAAAAAGGCCGGTAATCATCAAACTTTACCTGAAAGGGAGAAAGATTTAAAAATACATTATCACTTTGTACCTGTGCAAAATCGGGTATCAGAGTCATATCAAGGGTAAAGCTTTCGCTAACTCCGTATTTAACATCCATGCCGCCGCTTTTCAAAAATTCTGTTACATTTCCTTGTCCTGTTGGCGACACCCTGAAACCACCTGATAAATAAGGCAAAAAAGATAACCTGGTTGGCGGTTTAATATTGTTTAAACCAGTCCAAACGCCCCATTGATTCAACTCGCCACCTATATTAGGGTTTATCGGGCTCCAAACGCTGTTTTCATTCTCTTTGCGGGTAAACCGGGCAAAATTAATACCCCAATCCTGCAAATCTTTTTTCGAAAACCTGATGGCACTTAACGGAATTTTTATTTCGGCCACCCATCCATCGGCTTTAATACTTGTTTTACTTTCCCAAACAGCATCCCAGCCTACATCATAAACGGTTCCGCTTTGCGAAAGTTTTATATCATTTTGCACATTAGCTGGCGAAACTCTAAAAACAAATGCATTCTGTTTATCATGGTAGGTATCAAATCCTACGGTAAAAATATCTACATCCTGCCGGTCGAGCACATCACGGGCAGTTAGCTGCTTACGAATATTGCCGGGATCATCATACATGTATGCTCCTATATAAATCGCCGAGTTATCATAAGCAATCTTCACTTTTGTGTTACGGGTAGAAGCCTGGCCAAACACTGGCGATATTGTGATAAAGTCTCCGGTTGGTTCAATATTCTTCCAGGCTTCGTCATCCAGGTTTCCATCTATTTTAATTGGCTGATTTATTTTAACGGCAGGCAAACTTCGCACCTGTGCACTGGATACGGATGAAAGAATGAAAAGGGCTCCAGATATTATAAAACGGGTTAGCATTGGTTGATTTACCAAAAGTAAAAAAAAATTACAATTTAATTCAACAATATATTAAATATAATCACTTTAATCATTTGTAGAATTTTTTCTACGCTGCAATTCTTTTTTTATTAAAACCAGTTCTCTTCCTGTTTGACCGGAAACTGAGCTATTTTCTTGGGCCCGGCGCATTAAATATGGCACAACATCTTTAATGGGTCCAAAAGGCAGGTATTTGCTAACTGAACATCCCGATTTGGCCAAATTAAAAGTAATATTATCACTCATGCCGTATAACTGCGAAAAATGAACATGTGGGTGGTTATGTGGCAATCCCTTTTTATCTAACAATTGGGTTGTATATAAATTACTTTGCTCGTTGTGAGAAGCAACAATTACCGCAATTTTATCAAGATGATTAATACAAAATTCAACTGAAGCATTGTAATCATTGTCGCTGCATGCTTTATCGGGTTGTATTGGTGAAGGATAGTTCATTTCTGCAGCCCGGTTTCTTTCTTTCTCCATATATGCCCCTCTCACCAACTTTGCTCCTAAAATAAAATTTCTTTCGGCAGCAGCTTCGTAAGAGTCTTTTAAAAACTGCAGCCTGTCGTGCCGGTATAATTGAACGGTATTGTAGATAACTACTTTTTCTTTATTAAAAATGTCCATCATCAAAATGGTCAGTGCATCCACCGGGTCCTGTATCCAGGTTTCTTCTGCATCAATTAAAACTCCAATATTTTTCTTTTCAGCCGCTTCGCATAACTGCTGGGTACGTAATCTCACCCTATGCCACTCTTCTTTTTCGGTTTCGGATAACGACTCTATAGCAGCCAGGTAACGTTTCATTAAAGTACCATCGACCTTGTTCATCACAACATCAAGTTTTTCCAACAAAGTAAATCTGGCAAAACCCGTTACCTTAACACTCATGAAGGGGATATTTGGTTGCGTGGCCGCATAGTCAATCACTTTTTTAAACTGGTCTCTTGCGTGCTCAAAATTTTCTTCTCCTTCTTTACCTTCCACTCCATAATCTAAAATCACCTGTACTTTATATTTCTCTAGTTTATCAGCAACTTTCGCAGTCTGCTCCAGATTTTCTCCACCAACAAACTGTTTAAAAATTGTTTGCCTTATCAATGTTTTGGTAAACGGTATATGCCACTTAATAGCCAGTGGCGTTAGTTTCAGCGCCAGATTAACCAGCCAGGCTTTACCCATGATGCCAAAAAGAAAATTTGCTTTTTTTAATTCAGCATCCGATTTAGCTGCAAAAGCGTATTCTGTATTATCGAAAGAGATTTTATTTTGATCTGTCATAATGAACGTTCGTTAACCGAAATTCATAAAACAAAAACGAATTGCCAAATAAATCGCAAAAATGGACGGAACACGGATGACACAGATTTAACGGATTAATACGGATTCTTTGTTTTCCTTGGGGTTCTGTGCAATTAAGCAGTTAGATACACCGTTGGTGATTATCTTTGCTAAAAAATAAATGATGGATAAGAAAGCAAGCGAATCGCTGGTGGTGATGACAGAGCTGGTTTTACCAAATGATACCAACACTTTTGGTAACCTGATGGGTGGACGGTTAATGTACTGGATGGATATTGCAGCTGCATTGGCCGCCATGAAACATTGCGGAGCCCCGGTTGTAACCGCATCCGTTGATAATATTTCTTTTGAAAACCCAATTAAGCTGGGTAATGTGGTGCATATTGAAGCTACCTTAACCAGAGCTTTTAACACCAGCATGGAAGTGCATTTAATTGTTTGGGGCGAAGATGCTATACAGCAATATAAATATAAAAGTAATGAAGCTTATTACACTTTTGTATCGCTTGATCCAAACAACAAACCCCGTAAAGTAAACCAACTGATACCCATAACCGAAGAAGAACAAAAATTATTTGATGGCGCTTTAAGAAGGAGGCAATTAAGATTAATACTGGGTGGAAAAATGAAGCCCGCTGATGCTGTGGAATTAAAAGCTTTGTTTGTGACTGATTAAACAACGGGCTGTTCTTTTACAGGTTTAAATTTCTTGCTCTGTTCGATGGCATCCATAATTTCTTCGAGAATTTTTTCGTTGGAATCTTCGTAATTAATTGGCAGCGGATCTTTAAAAGTTACGGAAAGAAGGGTTCCTTTTTTTCTGAATTTGAGGCCTTTTTTATCGAAGGCAATACTAAAGCCGTCAATTACTATTGGCACCACCAAAGGTTTGTAATGTTTTATGATAAATGCAGTGCCCTTGCGGCCTGGCACAAACGGAGTCGTGGTGCCCTGCGGAAAAGTTATAACCCAGTTTTTATCCAGCGCCCTCGAAATTTTGCGGGTGTCGCTCGGGTCAAGCCCCTTACGCACTTCCTTTGAATCATCAACCCAAACACGCTTTATCATAACGGAACCTGCCAATGCAAAAATTTTACTCAGCATGTTTTTTTTCATGGTTTCTTCGGCAGATACAAACTGCACTCTGGTATAAGGCCAGAGCAGATAGTACGGCACACCCAGGCCGTGTTTTTTACGCCAGCTCACGGCACAAAAAATATGTAAAAAACATATTACTTCGGCAAAATAAGTTTGATGATTACTTACAAAAAGCACATTTTTTTTAGGTAGCTTTTTCAGTTTATCCATTCCGTTTACCTGCAGTTTATTAATCATGGCCAGGCCGGGATAAGATATAGCACCTATGACTGTATAAACTAACCCTTTTACAAAACCTGATTCTTTAACTGCTGTAATCAATTTACCCATGTATCAATCTTTTTGTTGCTGATAATCTCAATTGCAATTTATATAAACTAAGTATGAATAAATAAATTAAAAATCGTTTCGAATCAAAATCATTAAATCAAAAACTACCCAACACATTATATTTGCAGGCATGAAACTGAATGCCGTAATTTTTGATATGGATGGTCTGCTTATAGATTCCGAACCGCTGTGGAAAGAAGCTGCTGATACCTTATTTTTGAAATATGGAAAGCAATTATCGGCCCAACAATATGCTATTACAACAGGTTTGCGAACAAAGGAATTTGTAGGATATTGGTTCAACCATTTTAATTTGCCCAAACAGGAGTCTGCCGACGCAGAGAAAGAAATTGTAATAAATGTGATTGATCTGGTTAAACAAAAAGGTAAACCCCTACCGGGCGTAGCGTATATCATTAATTTTTTTCTGGAAAGAAAATTTAGCATCGGCCTGGCCACTTCATCGCCCCCCGAATTAATCGATGTAGTAATCGATTTGCTGGGTATTCGCACTCATTTACAAGCCATTTCATCGGCAGAGGAACTGGATTTTGGAAAACCCCACCCTGAAGTTTATTTAAACTGTGCTCAAAAACTGGGAGTGGCGCCAAGCGCATGCTTGTGCTTTGAAGATTCATTCAATGGCATGATAGCGGCAAAAGCGGCCAGAATGAAATGTGTGATAGTTCCATCGCCACAAGACAGCAAACTCCTGGCATGGGA
Organism: Ferruginibacter sp.; assembly: GCA_037969645.1. Classification (GTDB taxonomy): domain Bacteria; phylum Bacteroidota; class Bacteroidia; order Chitinophagales; family Chitinophagaceae; genus Ferruginibacter. The sequence goes on from JBBKXU010000094.1 coordinate 10,360, forward strand.
AGCCGCCGACGTTAAAATATCAACTTTAAACAATTTCAATGAACTTTTACTAGCCAGCCTTTAAATCCTTAAAATATCTCAAATCAAATAAGATAGCAATTACTTCGGCTATGTATAATTATAGAAAAGAAAAAAGAAA
>JBBKXU010000095.1:0-9564 GCA_037969645.1 Ferruginibacter sp.
GTGGATGGGTATTTTATAATTACAGCAGAAGCAGGAAAAAAGTATTCTATTAAATTAACCTCTGTTGGATATAAAACTAAAGAAATAACTGATGTGGAAGTTAAAGCAGGCGAGGTAAATAACTTGTACATCTTTATAGAAAAAGCAGTCAAAACAGAAGACGCTGTAATTATGAGAGCCTCGGCACGCAAAGAAACAGCGGCCGCATTAATTACCTATCAAAAAAACACAACAGTTGTTGCACAAGTAGTAAGTGCCGAAGCCATCAAAAGATCACCCGATAAAAATACTGGTGAAGTTTTAAAAAGGGTACCGGGCGCATCGATACAGGAAGGTAAATATCTAGTGGTACGTGGTTTGGCAGACCGTTATAACCAAGCTATGCTGAACGGAACTTTACTAAGTAGTACGGAACCGGATCGTAAAACTTTCAGTTTCGATATTCTGCCTTCGAACATGATTGATAATATCATCATCAATAAATCATTTATTCCGGAATTACCGGGTGAGTGGGCTGGAGGACTTATTCAGGTAAATACTAAAGATGTACCAGCCAGAAATTTCTTTAATGTTCAACTAGGTACCGGCTTTAATACACAAACAACTGGCAAAGAGTTTTATAGTTACCAGGGAAGTAAAACTGATTTTCTAGGTTTTGATAATGGGACAAGAGGTTTACCGGCTGGTTTACCGTTAAAAGCAGCATTTGCTGATTTAACACAGGAAGAGAAAACGGCCTATGCAAAGCAATTTGAAAACATTTGGACTGCCGATAAGAAAAATACGACAGTTGTGCCAGCTTTAAATGAAAGCATATCATTTAATGGCGGATTTAAAAAGCGATTTGCCAAAAAGAATACGTTTGCTGCAATTTTTGCGGTTAATTATAACAGCAGTAATAAAAGAGTAGTTTACCAAAACCAGGTGAACACCGTAGAAAATAACACACCCAATTTAAGTTTCGACTTTCAAAATATAAAATACAACAAAGAAATAGTAGCTGGTGCTTTAGCCAATTTCACATTACAGTTGGGCAGTAATCATAAGATCTCTTTCAAAAATTTGTTAAATGTAAATACAACCAACTATACCACATTAAGACAGGGAAAAGATTTTGATGCCCCTATTGACCCGGTGCTTGGTGATAATATTAAAGCAACAGAACTTGCTTTTAAAGCAAATACTTTTTTCAACACACAATTAACCGGCGATCACAAATTCAGAAAATACGATGCCGCATTACATTGGTTCGGTAGTTTCAACATACTGGATCAATACATTCCCGATCAAAGGCGTTTACAATATGTGCAGGATGTATCTGCCGACCCTACATCGCCATACAGGGCTGCTATTGGTGGTTCAAATGCATCCCAAAAAAGCGGTAGCCGTTACTATGGATTTTTAAATGACTATGTATATACTGCTGGCGGCGACCTGAGCAAAGATTTTAAATTAGGAAAACAAACGCACACGGTAAAGGGTGGATATTTTTATCAGGTGAAAGATAGGATTTTCGATTCACGGCCTTTTGCTATTTACCTGCCTACAGACAATAAGGACTTGCGTTTATTACCAGCCGATCAATTATTTGCTGCTCAAAATTTCGGAAACGGCACCGACAATAAATTTGCCTTTAACGAATTATCAGGCACCAGCTACCGCTACATGGCCCACTCCATCTTACATGCCGGATTTTTGCAGTTTGATAATCAAATAACTGAAAAGCTGCGTGCTGTTTGGGGATTAAGGGTTGAGGATTTTGACCAAGTGATTGGCAGTACCAATAAAAATGACCCACGCCATGTACACAGTAAAGTAACCGATTTTTTGCCGGGCGCAAATCTTACCTATAAAGTAAATAACAACACAAATATCCGTTTATCGGGTTCACAAACTGTTATTCGTCCGGAGTTTAGAGAATTAAGCACATTTCAATTTTATGATTTTGATTTAGGCGCTACGGTAGCGGGTAATACGGGATTGACAAGAACAAAAGTTACAAACCTAGATCTGCGCTACGAGTTATATCCACGTGCAGGGGAGTTGTTAACCTTCGGCGTTTTTTATAAATATTTCGACAAACCAATTGAAGCTTATTTTAACCCAAGCTCGGGCGGTGCAAGTACTTACAATTTTATAAATGCCGATGAAGCAAACAGTTTTGGTGTCGAGCTGGAGTTCAGAAAAAAACTTGATTTTAATACAGCACTGAAAAACTTTACCGTACAGGGAAATCTATCTTATATATACAACAGGGTTTCTGGCATTGGATTGAATGAAAGCAGATCTATGCAGGGACAAAGTCCATATTTATTAAACGCAGGTCTTCAATACGATCTGGAGAAACTTGGTATAAGTACAACCCTTTTATTTAACCAGATAGGCCGCAGGATCGCTTTTGTTGGTGGTGGAGATCAACCACCTATCTGGGAAAATCCACGCCCTTTGCTTGATTTTCAGATTGCCAAAAAAGTGCTGAAGAACAAAGGCGAAATCAAATTAAACATCTCGGACATTATCAATAAACAGGCAATTTATTATACAGATTTAAACGACAATAAAAAATATGATGCTAATGTTGATGCCTTTGCTATCAAAAGAAAATACGGCACCAATTTCAGTTTAAGTTTCGGATATAATTTTTAACCCAGTACAAACAAATACTCAAAACCATTTTAAAAAACAGATACATGAAAAAATTATTTCTCTACTGCGTATTACTTGCAGCAACGGCTTTAAGTTGTCGTAAGATTGAAGTTGACGGCCCAACAACAACTGTTGTAACCGGCGGCACCGAAAATGTAATACTAGAAGGAAAGATCAGCGAAAACCGCACATTAAAAGCATCATTTACTTATAAACTGCGTGGCTTGGTTTATGTAACCAATGGCGCTATACTTACCATTGAGCCCGGAACAAAAATTGTAGGAGAGAAAGGAAAAAATGGTGGTTTAATTATTACAAGAAATAGTAAAATTATTGCAGACGGCACTGCAAATAAACCCATTGTGTTTACATCAGAAGAAGTTTTACCACAGCGTGGTGACTGGAGCGGATTGGTAATTTTAGGTAATGCGCCAACAAATGCATCCTTCAACGGCGTTGCCGGTGTTGGTGAAATAGAAGGTGGCATAAACAACAGTGAAGGTTTAGGTTTGTACGGCACCCCTGCAACACAGGCACAGAAACCGGCCGATAACAGCGGCATCTTACGTTACGTTCGTGTTGAGTATGCGGGTTATGCATTTTTACCCGATAAAGAAATCAATGGCATTACTTTCGGCGGTGTTGGTAATCAAACTATCGTAGATTATGTGCAGGTTTCTTATGCAAACGACGATTCATTTGAGTGGTTTGGAGGAACCGTAAATTGCACACATCTTATCTCTTTTAAAACATTAGATGATGACTTTGACACCGATAACGGCTACAGCGGAAAAGTTCAATTTGGAATTGCTATCCGTGATTCCGCTATTGCCGATATTTCTAAAAGCGAAGCTTTTGAAAGTGATAATGATGCAGCAGGAAGTTCACTGTTGCCCCAAACTTCAGTTGTGTTCAGCAACATGACGGTTATGGGACCAAAAGCAACGCTTGCAAATACCGGTAACAATTTATTTGTATGGGGCGCCCAAATCAGAAGAAATTCAAGCATGTCGCTTTTCAATTCTATCATCATGGGTTTTCCTAACGGTTTATATATTGATGCTACTAAGGGTATACCAACAGACAACAATATTCCTGCATCGTTATTTGTACAAAATAATATTATTGCCGGTTGTCCAACACCGGTATTATACAGTATCGCTGGTAATTCAAATGTCCCAAACACTATAAATACAACGGCAAGCATTACAGCTTGGTATAATACTCCGGTTTATGGTAACCGTGTATTCGCAAATAACAGTGATGTTGCCCTGATTGCACCATTTAATTACGCTGCGCCCGATTTTAATCCCACAGCAAGTTCCCCGGCAGTTTCTGGTGCAAGTTTTGGTAATCCTAAATTGTCAACCGGTTTTACGCCAGTAAATTATAAAGGTGCTTGTGCTGTTGGCGATACCTGGTGGAAAGAATGGACAAGATTTAACTAAAGAGAAAAAATTACATAAATATTCAGCAATTAAATTTTGCTGTTAACCACCCGTAAATACATACGGGTGGTTTTTTTAGTTTATCCACAATACTACCTAATTAGTCTTTTCTGCTCTGTAAAGTAAAGCCAAATGTGCTGCCTACTTCCAGTTTACTCCGCACATGAATACTTTCGCCATGTGCTTCAATAATATGTTTGCAAATGGCTAAACCCAGACCGCTGCCACCTACACTGCGGCTGCGGGCGAGGTCGGTTCGGTAAAAACGTTCAAATATGCGAAGCACATGTTCTTCAGCGATTCCGGCTCCGTCATCACTAATTTCTATCAAAACTTTGGCTCCATCTACCTTATAAAAACTGGCTTCAATGGTACCAAGTTGTTTACCGTATTTGATAGCATTATCGACTAAATTAATAAACAACTGTCGTATTTTTTCTTTGTCTGCATAAACTGTTAAAGGCAGCTCACAACCTTTTTTTACGATGCACTTAATTACTTTCTCATCTGCTTTAAAAGACAATGTTTCGTACACTTCTTTTAACAGATCCTGAATTATAAAATTGTCTTGCAATAAAAGCTGTTGACCGCTTTCAAGCTTGGATATAGCATCCAGGTCATCAACAAGATTTACCAACCTTTCAATATTACGGGATGTACTTTGCAGGAATTTCTGATTTACTTCGGGTTTGTCCAAAGCGCCGTTAAGTAAAGTATCTACATATCCCTGTATGGCAAAAATGGGTGTCTTCAGTTCGTGGCTCAGGTTTTGCAAAAACTCTTTTCTAAAAGCTTCATTCTGCTGCAATAATTCTATTTCCTCTTTTCGTTGTACAGCCCATGTTTCCACATCACGTCTTACTTCATCAATGCCTTTTTGCGGAAGAATGTTTTTATAATAAAACTCTTCTTTTTTGCTGGCTTTGGTTTGATAGATGAATTTGTAAATGAGTTTAATTTTTCTATAAATAAAGGTTTGCAGGGTATATACAATTAATCCATAAGAACCAATAAAAATTACAACGAAGGATAATAAAGCGATCCACCAAACAGGTTTAAAAACAAAAATACCAATGGCTATGGGTATGGATAGGCCCAGCGCTGTAAGTGCCGATAATTGTTGTGGTGAAAAATTTTTTGAAGTAGCCATCTTCAGTTGATGGTTAAAAGTTAAGTGTTAAAAGAAACCGATACGAAAGTAACTAACTATGAACTATCAACCTATAAATCAAATTTGTAACCAACGCCTTTAACAGTAGTTATGCAATTGAGCCCCAGTTTCTGGCGTACTTTACGAATATGTACATCAATGGTACGGTCGCCTACAATGACCTCGGTACCCCAAACCTGGTTTAAAATTTCGTTACGAAGAAAAACTTTACCAGGTTTGCCTGCTAACAAAGCCAGCAATTCAAATTCCTTACGGGCAAGAACAATGTCTTTTCCCTGGTAGATTACAATGTATTTTTCTCTGTCTATTGTCAAGTCGCCGATCTTTAAAAGGCCAGTCTCTTCTTTATTCAATCTTCTAAACAAAGCATTTACTTTACTTACCAGCACTTTCGGGCTAACCGGTTTGGTTATGAAATCATCTGCTCCGCTTTCTAAACCTTTTACCTCGGTACCTTCATCACTTAATGCCGTTAAAAAAATAATCAACGTTTCTTTAAACGTTGGCTGCATCCGCAGCAAATAACAAACATCAATACCATTTTTTCCAGGCATCATTATATCCAGAATAATCAGATCTGGATTAACAAGCTTTGCCTTTTCAATAGCTTCGTCACCGTTTTTAGCAGTAGTCACTTCATACCCTTCGCTTTGCAAATTGTATTCAATGATCTCCAGGATATCCGGCTCATCATCGGCAATTAATATTTTTTTAACAGAATTGGAAGTACTCATACCTTGCAAAAATAGTCTTTACCTTTAAGTGGTTGCATGGTTTGCATAATGTTTTGTATTATTAAATTGTTAACTGCGTGCTGCCCATTAACAATAAATTGCATTATTAAAACGATATATATGCGGCCTCTGGCGTAATTTTATGGCCAGAACTCCCTAATTAAACTATGAAAAAATATTTACTCATTTGTTTATTGCTGATTACTCTTGGTCCTGCTTTTGCCGCACAGGATTCAGTTATTGTGCCCATATACCGGCAGCTTTTTCATGACAAAATTGATGACGAGCAAATTTTACTGGATAAACTGGATGGTAAATTGGATGGCCTGATAAGAATTACACATAAGCAAGAAACGAATCAGCTTATTACTATCCTCTTTACTAAAAGAGTAGATGCGCTTGAAGATTTTGTAGAACTGAATGATAAAATAGCAACCAATAATCAAAAAGTACGGTATCTCAGTTACATCGAGAACCTGTTAAAATCTTTCAGGCATGGATGGCGCAACAAAGATTTTAACCCTGCAAGTATTGAACTATTGGTTGAAACATTCGAAAAAATAATGAAGGCAGATGTTGACAGCATCAGCATGGCATCGGAAATTGATCTGGTACCCTATCAGGTTGGAAAAGTACTTACAGAAATATTTGCCGAAAACAAAGGATACGGTGAAAGCAAAAAATTGCTGTACCTGAAATACAGCGCTCTCTATCCCGACAAAATTTTACAAACAATTGAACCTTACATAAACGAACCATTTGCAGAATCGCTGATTGCAAAAAGTTGTGCTTATAATCCTACGGCCGTTTTTAATATTGCACAGGCACCCAATTCTAAATTAGGGAAACTAATACACCGCAATACAAGTCCCCTGGTAAAAACTGTAGTGGAATTAACTAAAACGCCAAATGCCCTTTTGTATTTTCCCTTTTTAGATGACATCTTGCACGGAAAACAAACTGTTGAAAAATTAAGAAAATATGTGGGTGAAGATGGTATAGGATATGACAGTATAGGCTATTTTAAACTGTTGGTACAAACTGAAATTTCTTATTTCAAAAGGATGGTTTCCGCAGCAAAAGATACGCCCATTGCCATGTTTGGCACAAATGGATTAAGAGAAAAATTAAAAGAAAAAGCTTTACAGCATTTCATTACGCCCATTAACGAATTGCACGACCTGAGCAACATTGGTACCCGTATGCGGGCTACTGATTCTTTGTCATCGGTTGATTTGTATTTTATGATGGTTATGGGAGAGAATGATATTTATACATCGAGTTTTAAGCATAGTTATAGCCGTTTTATACAACGGTTGGGTAAAACTCCAAAAACAGATTCACTGCTCCTTAATGTGCATTTCGACTTTTTTAAGAAGTTTATTAAAATGCTTGCCAATTATAATCGTCTGGATGATTTTTTAAGCTTTATGCCCAACAACAACTCTGAAACTTTAATGCGTGGCTTTATTGCCAACTTAGATAACACCGGCAGTTTGGAAGATGCGATTGACGTAGCTGACTCTTACAGCAGCATCACCGATAAAAAATTACAAAACACCATACTTAATAACATAACAGTTAATGAAACTGAGTGCATCCGAAACAATAACATACATGGTAAATCCATTTATGGACTATTAAAAAAAATATTTTTATCAGCCGACCCCGATAATAAGATTGACCTGACAAATATATTGGGCATTCCTTCTATTTATGAAATTGAAAATAAAGATTTACAGGACGATAGCGGCCGAATAATACAACAAGTGTACTGGTATGGCGATAAAGATGGTAAGGCTTTTTTTCCGTCGTTTATAAATTCTTTTTCGTCAAAAGACTGGGTGGTTGCCTCAAACGATGAATGGTACGAAATAAGGTCAAGAAAGGGCAATGTCTGGATTTTTGCTAACCGCCCGCTGGATAATGATGCCAATTTGGATGACAGCGCACAATTTCATCTAAATAATTATTTAACCCTTAATAATTTACATCCAACGGTTTTAACACATCGTGGACATAGTTATTGGCTGCCACGTACTATCAAACGCATGCTGGGCGACGCAAAAATTGTTGTATTAGGCTCCTGTGGAGGATTTAAAAATCTGACTGATATAATTGCTGCAAATCCCGATGCCCATATAATATCAACCAAAGAAATTGGCGCTGGTGATATTAATCGTCAAATACTTAATTATCTAAAACAAACATTTGAGTCTGGCAAAAAACTCGTTTGGAAAGACATGTGGGCAACGCTTACAAAATCATTTGGAGCAGAAGCTAACGGCTCAATTCGGGAAACCTGGGAAAGTTATATTCCGCCCTACAAAAATCTTGGCGCAATCTTTTTAAAAGCATATAATAATTTGGTGGAGGAAGAGTAGTCAGGAGTTGTGAATTAGGAATTGGGAATCTACAATCGCCGCTTACCTTTGCAACATGAGTGATAATTCAAAGGCGAATAGAAAAATATTTAATTTTTCGTTACTACGCAGGGTGTTTCGTTTTGCCGCTCCTTACAAAAATAAATTTTATGGCTCACTGGTGCTGGCGATAGTATTGGCAGTACTTGCACCTATTCGCCCGTTTTTAATTCAACTAACCATTAATGATGGTATAAAAAACGACACTTCATCGCATTTTATTAACGGCCCCGGAGGTTTTATTATTGAAATTACCATTATTCAAATTGTTTTGCTATTGCTTGAAACAGGTTTCCGCTTTCTGTTTACTTTCCTTACGGCATCGCTTGGGCAAAGTGTTGTAAGAGACATGCGGGTAAGTACCTACAATAAAATTCTGCACCTCAATTTATCACAGTACGATAAAACGCCCATCGGCACGCTCACCACCCGAACCATCAACGACATTGAATCTATCAACGATATTTTCAGCGATGGTTTAATCCCTATCATTGCTGATCTCCTGGCGATTTTCTCGGTACTTAGTTATATGTTTTACGTGGACTGGCAGTTGACGCTGGTTTGCCTGGCACCTTTTCCGTTTTTAATTGTAGCCACTTATTATTTTAAAGAAAGCGTAAAAAAGTCGTTCATCCGGGTTCGTAATGCGGTTTCAAACCTGAATGCATTTGTACAGGAACATATAACTGGTATGGCGGTTATACAAGCTTTCGCCGCCGAGAAAAGAGAGTTTAATAAATTCAACCGAATCAATAAAGAGCACCGCAATGCTAATATCAGAGCCATTTTTGCGTACTCTGTTTTTTTTCCTATTGTGGAACTGGTGATGGCATTGTCAATAGGTTTGTTGGTGTGGTGGGCGGCTAAAGATGTAGTAAGTGCAGCACAGGCCGAAAAAGTAGCTGGTGTTATCACTTCATTCATACTTTGTCTCAATTTATTGTTCAGGCCACTTAGAGTTATTGCAGATAAATTCAATGTTTTGCAAATGGGTATAATTGCAGGCGAACGTGTTTTTAAAGTGTTGGATAATGAAGACACTACGATAAGAGAAGGCGATAAAATTACCGGGCAAATAAAAGGTAAAGTAGAGTTTGAAAAAGTTTGGTTTGCTTATATAGATGAGCAGTATGTTTTAAAAG
>JBBKXU010000096.1:0-6962 GCA_037969645.1 Ferruginibacter sp.
AAAGAGGACAAGATTAGAGTCGTTTTTGTTGCTTGGTAAAATTTGTTTCAGCATTTATTTATTAAATACTGAAGATTTTGGCATTAGAGGCTGGATTATATATTAAAAATATTGCCAGCTGTTTTATATTCATTTATCTTTGCAAAATGACAATTGAGCATCTAAAATCTATAAGGGACCGCGTCTTGGTTTTGGGGAGGTTTCTTTGACGTCGCTAACCGAGAAGCTAAAACAGCAAACGATAAGCAACTTTCGCTTTCGCCGGGTTTTTGGGACGATAACACACGTGCTACCGCAATTCTGAAAGAAATTAAAGTAAATGAATACTGGATAAATCTATACCATGCGGTTGATACTGCCGTGGAAGATTTTGCTGTGTTATTTGAATTCTGGAAAGCAGGCGAAACTAGTGAAGAAGAAGTGAAAGAAGCGTTTGACCTTGCCATTGAAAGAATTGAAGAAGCCGAATTTAAGAGCACGCTTAATGAACCTGAGGACGAACTGCCTGCCATGCTGCAGATTAACAGTGGCGCCGGTGGCACCGAAAGTCAGGACTGGGCCGAAATGCTTGCCCGTATGTTTCGTATGTATGCTGAGAAGCAAGGCTGGAGTGTAACAGAAATGGATTGGCAGTGGGGAGATGGCGCAGGTATTAAAACCTGTACATATAAGATAGAAGGCGCATTTGCTTACGGGTTTCTGAAATCCGAGAGTGGTGTGCATCGTTTAGTTCGTATTTCTCCATTCGATAGCAATGCCCGCAGACATACTTCTTTTGTATCGGTAAATGTTTACCCGCTGGTAGATGATACCATCAATATTGAAATAAACCCTGCCGATGTAAAAATGGAAACATCACGTAGTGGTGGTGCAGGCGGACAGAATGTAAACAAAGTAGAAACAAAGGTGCAGTTAACGCATATACCAACGGGCATAGTGGTTGTATGTCAGCAAGACAGAAGCCAACTTGGTAACCGTGAACTGGCCATGCAGATGCTGAAAAGCCGTTTGTACGAAATTGAGTTACAAAAACGCAACGAAATAAAAGACGCTGCCAACAGCAAAAAGAAAAAGATAGAGTGGGGCAGCCAGATACGTAGTTATGTTTTTCATCCATACAAAATGATTAAAGACCACCGCACCGATTTTGAAGTAGGGAATGTGGGGCCAGTGATGGATGGTGAATTAGATGGGTTTATAAAAGCTTATCTGATGAGTGAGAAGGAAACTGCCTAAAATGAATTTAGAATTATAGAAACGATTTTGTATTTTATCATCCAAATCACCAAATTAATACTATGCAATACGGAGATTTTTATTACCCCATGCCGGTAAACGAACCAGTGCTTAATTATGCACCAGGCAGTAAAGAAAAACTAGCGCTAAAAGCAGCTTTAAAAGAATTGAAAAGTTCTAAGGTTGATGTACCCATGTTCATCGGTGGCGAAGAAGTGAGAACTGGAAATACGATGGAGATTCGTCCGCCGCATGAGCGCAAGCATTTGCTGGGACAGTTTCATATGGGCGAGGCAAAACATGTTACCAAAGCTATTAATGCTGCATTAAAAGTAAAAGATAAGTGGGCCAACCTGAGTTGGGAAAACAGGGCGAATATATTTTTAAAAGCCGCTGATTTATTAGCTGGAAAATACCGTCCCTATATCAATGGCACAACTATGCTGGGCCAAAGTAAGAACGCTTTTCAGGCAGAGATTGATGCGGCTTGTGAGTTGATTGATTTCATACGTTTTAATGTTCACTGTCTGAGTGATATTTATCGCCAGCAGCCAATCAGCGGACCAAGTGTAAATAACAGGATGGAGTATCGTCCGCTTGAAGGTTTTGTATTTGCATTAACCCCTTTCAACTTTACAGCGATTGGTGGAAATCTGCCGACATCTGCTGCTATGTGTGGCAATGTAGTTATTTGGAAATGCGCCAATACACAGGTTTACAGCGCACAGATGTTTATGCGTATTTTAAAAGAAGCAGGTTTACCTGATGGTGTTATAAACCTTGTTTTTATTGATGGCCCAACCATTGGTGAAGTTATTTTTAATCATCGTGATTTTGCAGGCATCCATTTTACCGGAAGCACCGGCGTATTTAATACGATTTGGGAAACCATTGGAAAAAACATGAGTAACTACCGCTCTTACCCACGTATAGTTGGCGAAACCGGCGGTAAGGATTTTGTGATTGCCCATAAGAGTGCCGATCCCGATGTGGTTGTAACCGCATTGGCAAGAGGTGCATTTGAATTTCAGGGACAGAAATGTTCAGCAGCATCAAGAGCTTACATTCCATCTAATATTGCTGCAGAAGTAAAAAAGAAACTGGTAGAGCAGGTGAAAACAATGAAGATGGGTACCGTTGAAGATTTTACCAATTTTGTAAATGCCGTAATTGACGAAAAGAGTTTTGATAAACTGGAAGGTTATATCAAAGGCGCAAGAAAAAAAGACAGCGGTGCTAAAATATGGGTAGGCGGAAAGTGCGATAAAACGGAAGGGTTCTTTATTGAACCAACAATTATTGAAGCTACCGATCCTAAATATGTAACAATGTGCGAAGAGCTGTTTGGGCCGGTACTTACAATTTATATTTACGATGAAAATAAGTATGAAGCCACTTTGAAACTGGTAGATGAAACATCTCCTTACGCATTAACAGGCGCCGTAATTGCCCGTGATCGTTTTGCGGTAGAACTGGCAACTGAAAAATTGCGTAACTGTGCCGGTAATTTTTACATCAACGATAAGCCGACCGGAGCAGTTGTGGGTCAGCAGCCTTTTGGTGGTGCCAGAGGCAGCGGTACCAATGACAAAGCGGGTTCAATTTTAAACCTGTATCGTTGGTTAAGTGCACGTACAATAAAAGAAACATTCAACTCTGCAACGGATTATCGTTATCCATTCTTGCAAGAGAAATAAAATATTTAAACAAAACAATAAATAGAAATGACAACAAAAATTACATTCACGTTACCTGCCGCCAATGTTATTGGTGCAGATGGATGTGTGCTACTTGGGGAATTTAATGACTGGAATTTAGAAGAGGGTGTTTACCTTACAAAGCAGGCTGATGGCTCAATGACGGCCGAGGTTGAATTGGAAGCTGGAAAAGAATATCAATATCGCTACCTGCTCAGCAACGGCCGCTGGGTTAATGATGATGGAGAGAAAACCAGTTCGGAAATGTCGGGTTACCCGGTGGTTAACTGCGTAATAAGGGTTCCGGCAGTAGAAAAAAAAGCAGTGGTTAAAAAAGCAGCTGTTGAAAAACCAAAGGCAAAAAAAGCTAAAGCTCCGGCAAAACCAAAGCCTGTTGTACCAGTAAAAGAAGACCTTACCCGTATTGAAGGTATCGGTAGAAAAATTGAGGCCCTGCTTTATAAAAATAAAGTGTACAATTATAGGCAACTTTCTAAAACAACCATTAAAAGTTTAAAAGAGATACTAGATGCCGGCGGTGCTAAATTTAGTATGCATAATCCCGGTACCTGGCCTAAGCAGGCTAAGTTGGCTGCTGAAGGCAAGATGGAAGACTTGGAATTATTAAAGAAGCATCTTAAAGGCGGAAAATAATTAACTCTTCAAATAGTATTTAAAAGTCTCTGGTAACGGAGACTTTTTTTATCGGCTAATAACAGATAAATTCGCTTTACAAATATTTATATTGAAAACGATCTTAGATAAACAGCAATTACATCTTACCATATTAAGACTGGCACATCAGCTCTTAGAGAATAATCTCAGTTTTAAAGACGTGGTATTTATCGGTATTCAGCCTCGTGGCGTGCAGGTAGGTGCCAAACTTATGGATTGCATTCAACAGCTATGCCCTATTGAAAAAATTCAGTACGGAATACTTGACATTACTTTTTACCGGGATGATGTAAGGGATGAATTGCATGTGGCCAACACAACCGATATCAGTTTTTCTATTGAAGATAAAAAAGTGATTCTGATAGATGATGTACTGTATACCGGTCGCACAATACGGGCCGCTTTGGATGCCTTACAGGATTTTGGAAGGGCGAAAAAAGTGGAATTATGTGTGCTGGTTGACAGAAGATTCAACCGTGAACTGCCCATTCAACCCGATTATTGTGGCAAAGCCATTGATTCCATCATCTCCCAAAAAGTAAAAGTAGAGTGGGATAAGGAGGCAGTGGTTTTGTATTGATTCCTGATTCTTAATTTTTAATTCTTAATTATAATCTTTAGCTTCGCTCCTTAATGCAACTATCTACCAAACATCTATTGGGCATTAAAGACCTCACCAGAGAAGATATTTCCCTTATTTTATCTACCGCAACTCAATTTAAAGAAGTTTTACAGCGTTCTGTAAAGAAAGTACCGTCCTTACGTGATGTAACGATTGTTAATCTGTTTTACGAAAATTCAACACGTACAAGAATCTCTTTTGAACTGGCTGAGAAACGACTTGGTGCTGATACTATTAATTTTTCTGCCTCTGCATCGTCTGTTTCCAAGGGCGAAACCCTGCTAGACACCGTAAATAACATTTTAAGTATGAAAGTGGATATGGTGGTGATGCGGCACAGTGCCAGCGGAGCTCCACATTTTCTGGCTAAACATATACCTGCAGCCATTATTAATGCTGGCGATGGCATAAATGAACATCCAACGCAGGCATTGCTTGATGCTTTATCTATTCAGGAAAAATTAGGAAGCCTGGAGGGAAAGAAAGTTGTTTTGGTGGGTGATATCATGCACTCCAGAGTTGCTCTCAGCAATATTTATTTGTTGAAAAAAATGGGTGCGGAGGTTATGGTGGCAGGCCCACCAACTCTTATTCCTAAATATATTCAGGAAGCGCTCGATGTGAAAGTTGAATATAGTATTAAGAAAGCTTTGGAATGGTGTGATGTAGCAAATGTGTTGCGTATTCAGTTGGAAAGACAGAATCAGGTGCTTTTTTCTTCGTTAAGAGAGTATAATCTGGCTTACGGAGTAAGTAAAAAATTACTCGATAGTTTAAAGAAAGAAATTGTAATTATGCATCCGGGACCTATTAACCGTGGGGTGGAGATTGACAGTGATGTAGCAGATAGTAATCAGTCTTTAATTTTACAACAAGTAGAGAATGGAGTGGCAGTAAGAATGGCGGCCTTATACTTGTTGGCAGGGAATAAAACGAATGGATAATTGTTTAATGGATAATTGATAATGCATCCTGGAATAATTATCTCGCTTTGTTTAACACTAGTATTTTGAAAAGAGAAAGTAAGTTTTTTTCTAACGCATTATCCATTAACAAATTATCAATTATCCATTAATGAAACGTATTTGTCTATTCCCCGGCACATTTGACCCCGTAACATTGGGACATACAGATATTATAGACCGGGCATTGCCTTTGTTTGAAAAACTGGTTATCGGTATTGGCCGCAATGCCAATAAAAAACCCATGTTCAGCGAAAAACAGCGGTTAAAATGGTTACGGGAAATTTACAAAGACAATCCAAAAGTGGAAGTATTGGCTTATGATGGCTTAACCGTTGAATGTTGCAAAAAAGTTGGCGCTAATTTTATCCTCCGCGGTATCAGGTACGTAAACGATTTTGAGTATGAAAAAGCTATTGCTGATATGAACCGCAGCATTGACAATAATATAGAAACCATATTCCTTACCTGCCTTCCTAAATTTACTTCTGTAGCGTCTACTTTGGTAAGAGATGTTTTGCATAATGGCGGTGATGTTTCACAGTTTTTGCCCGAAGTTGTAAAACAGTCGGTGAAAAAGAAGAAATAGTTTAGCGCTTCAAATTTAATTTTTATGTCTATCTGGTTTAATAAAAATCTGTCGCTGCCCGATTTAAATCCTTTGGGACCAAAAACAATGGGCCAGTTTTTAGGAATGGAATGGGTGGAAATTGGCGATGATTTCCTGGTTATGCGTATGCCCGTTGATGACCGCACAAAACAGCCCTATGGCCTGTTACATGGCGGTGCCAGTTGTGCATTAGCCGAATCGGTAGGCAGTCTGGCGTCTCATTTTGTTATAGATCCTGATAAGTTTATTTGCGTTGGATTGGAGATTAATGCCAATCATGTACGCAGCGCAACTAAGGGCTATGTGGCGGCAATATGCACTCCCTTGCACATCGGCAGAACTACCCATGTTTGGGATATAAAAATTCATGATGAACGAAAGAAACTCGTTTGTATCAGCAGGTTAACAGTTGCGATTTTAAAGAAACCATCTTGATTTGATGATTTGGTAATTTGGTGATGAACCCACCTTAATCTTAACCTCAACCTTAACCTCAAGGTTCATCAAAAAACGTACTAAGTATATCTTTTATCGAAGGATAAGTGTTAGCAACCGGCTCTTTAATATCCTGCGTTTTCACCCATTTTATTTCAGTTATATGCTCTTCCGTCTGCGGTTTTAATTCCTGTTTGGCAGGGCAAGTCATATGATACCAGTGAGATACTTTTAAGAAGTGTTTGCCAAACTCATCATAAACATGGTAAGTAGTACCAATCTTCTTTTTTAACTGAAGGCCTGTAACGCCCGTTTCTTCCTCAACTTCCCTTACGGCAGCTTCTTCTTCTTTTTCGCCCTTTTCAATCTTTCCTTTTGGTAAATCCCATTTTTCAAGGCGGTAAATAAACAACAGCTCTTTCTTGTCGTTTTGTACAATACCTCCGGCAGCTTCAATTATTTTAAAATTTTTGAAGAAGGTTTCTTTTAATTTCTCAAGATCGCTGTGCCATATAACGCCTGCATGAAATTCTTCCTTCACAATTTCATGTAACATTGACTTTATTGCCCGGGGCGATACCTCATCAATAAACATCGCATCGGGATGATGCAGTATTTCATTGATTTCCTTGTCAATTTCATCACAAAGAATTACCGGTTCGTTGCCAAAATATACTTTGATATACATAGTTTTAGATTTTAGCTATTGGCGAAAAGCCTTTAGC
>JBBKXU010000097.1:0-6260 GCA_037969645.1 Ferruginibacter sp.
TTTTAACCCTGCACTACAACATGTTTAACGGCGTAAGTATTTACCCGCAACAAAAGAAGCAGGCTACTACTACAAATAATGTGGTGATGGAAGTGGCGCACTTTCTGGAGCATAGGATATATTGAAAGTTGAAAGTTACCCTTGCGTGATGTTTGTGTTTATACGGAAAGTAGGCTGGGAAAGCCAACGAGCAACAAACAACGAGAAACATTTCTCAGTAACTTTTCTCATTAATCGACTCCAGAATATTGCAGTAGCTGATATACCTGTCCATATGAATATCTCCTTCCTCCACTGCCGATTTAACCGCACAGCCGGGTTCGTTTAAGTGCATGCAGTTATTAAACTTGCAGTCATTTATTAAAGCCCGCATTTCGGGGAAATAGTGTGAGAGTTCTTCTTTTGAAATATCTACCAGGCCCAGTTCACGTATGCCCGGTGTATCTATTATTTGTCCTCCGTTGGGTAGGTCAAACATTTCGGCAAAGGTTGTGGTGTGCAGGCCTTTACCACTCCAGCCGCTTACATCCTGCGTTTTTAATTTCATCTGGGGAAAAACAGCATTTATAAAAGTTGATTTACCCACGCCTGAGTGGCCGCTTAACAAAGTCACTTTGTCTTTCAATAAAGATTCTACCGCTTCTACCCCATCGCCGTTTTCAATACTCATAGATAAAACCTGGTAGCCTATTGCTTCATAAATATCTTTTACGATTGCAAATTTCTCTTCTTCTTTTTTTCGGTACAGATCTGATTTATTAAATACAATGATGGAAGGAATATGATAGGCTTCGGAAGTAATTAAAAACCTGTCTATAAAACCCTGCGATGTTTTGGGGTCTTTAAGCGTAGCAAAAAGCAGCGACTGATCAAGATTAGCTGCTATAATATGGTGCATGTGTTTATTGGCCGGCGAAGTACGGGTAATATAATTTTTGCGTTTTTTTATTTCGGTGATGGTGAAAGATATCTCCGATTCATTATCCCGCCGTTCTGTGTCAGAATCAATAGTAACCTGATCACCAACAGCAATGGGATTGGTGCTGGTGAGTCCATCAATCTTAAACTTGCCCAGCAGTCGGGCTTTGTATGTTATGCCAGCATCATCTTTTACCTGGTACCAGTTACCGGTGCTTTTATATACGGTTGCGTTCATTGGGTGCAAATTTCACTAAATAAAATGAAAAACACTAATTAAGGAAATTTCCTAAACACACTAAACTTCAGCAGCAGTTCCAAAAACAGTAATACCAGTGCAGCCACAACAAAAGGGAAATATTTTTCAGTATACCTTGTTCGGGTGCTTATTTCGACCTTCGATTTTTCGAGGCTGTTAATTTCATCGTAAATTCCGGTTAGGCCCTGGTTATCTTTTGCCCGGAAATATTTGCCGCCGGTTTCATTGGCAATTTCATTCAGCAGTTTTTCATCTATAGACACTTTACCCTGCTGCATTACTGTACCCATGGGCGTATTTACAGGCTGCGGAGCATAGCCATCGGTACCCACTCCAATGGTATAAACTTTTACCTGAAAGGCTTTGGCGATTTCCTTGGCTGTTTGGGGATCAATAAGGCCGCCGTTATTTTCTCCATCGGTTAATAAAATAACCACTTTACTTTTTGATTTGCTTTCACGCAAGCGGTCAATACTAGTTCCTAGACCCGATCCAATGGCGGTGCCATCTTCCAGCAAACCGTTCCGTATATTTTCAATGGCCGAAACAAGCACCCGTTGGTCAGTTGTTAGCGGGCATTGTGTAAAGCTTTCGCCTGAAAAAATTACTACGGCAATACGGTCCGTAAGTCTTTGTTTCACAAAATCAATGGCAACATTTTTGGCTGCTTCAAGGCGGTTGGGTAGCAGATCCTGAGCGGTCATACTGCCGCTTACATCTATACATAAAACAATATCCACACCTGCGCCTTCGGCCTGCTGCTCTTCATACATGGTTTGCGGCCGGGCAATGGCGGCAATAATGCACACTATGGCCAGCAACCTGAACACAAAAGGCAAGTGTCTTAAAGCTGTTTTCCAGGACGTTAATCCCTTCGCTGATACATCAGAAATAGTTATAGCACCCTGCTGCCCGTTACTTTTTGTTGCATACCACCAGATTAGTACTGGCACAACTATCAATAACAGAAAAAACCAGGGTTGGCCAAAATTTATATTTATAAAATAGTCGAAAAGCAAATGCTGTTAATTGATTAAATGTTTGATTGTATAATTGTTTCGATTGCTGTTATTAATTCCTGAACCTTTTGCCTGTTCTCAATACTCTGATTTGATAACGGCAGGTACTTGGCAAATTTTACCGCATCTGTACAACGCAGTGCTGTAGCCAGATCTGAAATATTCTCGGCCGACAAGTTAATATCGCTGATGATGATTAAAAGATCGCCGGTTGTTTTATTCAAAAGATTAAGTCGTTGTTTTCTACCGAGGTAAATTTTAAATATTTCGGCAAGTCGAATATGATAACTTTTAATTTCGGCTGCGTCCTGCAAATTAATTTCATCTAGCTTTTTCAACGCTGCCATTGCCTCTACAAAAGGCGAAAGCTGTGAAACAGCAGTCAACGTGGGTTCTAAAGTTTTCTTCTTTTTAAAATACCTGTAAAACAGGAATGCAATAAGCAAAAGAAGCAAAGCGCCTCCAATTATATAGTACCAAAAATAATCGGTAATGGTAACTTGTATTATTGGCTTTATATCATGTAGTTCATTGCTACCGTCGGATGGTGAGTATAAAACATTTACCGAAAATGAATCGGTCAAAACCATCTGTGGCTCCCGACCATCAAACCCCGTAAACTCAACAGGCAAAGGCGGAAACGTCCATCTGCCTGAATCAAAACTGGTGATAGTAATTATTTGCTCAATGGCAATAGAGTTATCTTTATAACTAGTAGTATCAGCCTTACCAAATTCTACAATGTCAAAATGAGGAATGGTTTCTGGCGCCGAAAGCCATTTGCTGATTGTGGTTGTATTGGCTGGTAAAGTTGCTTTTATTGTGAGCTTTATCTGCTCGCCAATTAAAATATTATTTCTATCGGTAAAGGTTTGCAGTTTTTGGGCAAAACTCATTTGCATACAAAAAGAAAAACAGACTACTAGTCCGAGATAGAGAACACATTTGTACATTTTTCTTTTTGTCATTTCTTCTTACTAATTACTCTTAAGACGTTGTTCGTTGTACGGCGTTAGAAAAAAGCTGTCTTTTTCCTTCGCACACGATCAACGAACAACCAGCAACGAAAAACGTTGCCCCCTACATTCTTTTAATAAAAAACTGCTGCAATATCTTTACATAGTCATCATCAGTACGCACATGCAGTAACTCCGCCCCTGCTTTTCTGAAATAATTTTTACTCAAGTCGCTTTGCTGCATAAAATGCTGCTGGTAATTATATCGAACCAGTTCGTCGCTGCTGTCGATCCAAACAGTTTTGTTGGTTTCGGCATCTTCTACTTGCAGCAGGCCAGCATCAGGCAGTTGCATATCCATCTTATCATACACCCTTATGCCTATCACATCGTGCCTGTTGCCTATTACTTTAAGGTCATCGTCATAACCTGTAGTTAAAAAATCGCTCAGTAAAAAAGCAATGCTTCGCTGTTTTACCGAGTTGCTGAAAAACTTAATGGCTTCATCAAGATCTGTTCCTTTCTTTGTTGCTTCAACAGTCAACAACTCCCGAACTATATACAGTGCGTGCTTTCTTCCCTTCTTGGGTGCAATGTATTTATCAATTTTATCGCTAAAGAAAATAACACCAACTTTATCGTTATTGTTGATAGCGCTGAAAGTAAGTACAGCAGCCATTTCCACTATTAAATCTTTCTTTTGTTTAGCTACCGTTCCAAATAAATTACTGGCACTGGTATCAATCAACAACATCACTGTAAGTTCTCTTTCCTCTTCAAAAACTTTGGTAAACGGATGGCTAAATCTTGCACTTACATTCCAGTCAATAAAACGCACATCATCGCCGGCATAATATTCCCTTACTTCTCTAAAACTCATACCCTTTCCCTTAAAAGCAGAATGGTATTCACCCGTAAATAAATGCGTGGTGATCTTTTTGCTTTTAATTTCAAGCTCCCGGACTTTTCGTAATATTTCTTCTGTTGTTAACATTAATTGTTTCTGGTTCTTCCGTTTCTGGTTTCTCGTTACTTGTTTTTACGTTTCTCGTTGCCTTATCGGTTGTTGGCTTTAAGATATTTAGCCTCAACGAGAAACCAGAAACTTGCTTATGGTACATTTACAACTCTCAGTATTTCATTTATTATTTGTTCAACGTTCACATTTTCAGCCTCTGCCTCATAAGTTAATCCAATACGATGCCTTAATACATCTTTGCTGATACTTCTCACATCTTCGGGAATTACAAAAGCCCTGTTATTTAAAAATGCATAGGCTTTTGCAGCCAGCGCCAAATTAATACTTGCTCTCGGAGAACCGCCAAAACCAATCAATGGCTTAAGTTTAGGCAGATTGTATTTGTCGGGATAACGTGTTGCAAAAACAATATCCAGAATATAATTCTCTACTTTCTCATCTAAATAAACCTGGCGAACCAATTCTTTTGCTGTTAAAATTTCAGCGGTTGATGCAACAGGGTTAATAGGCGGAAAACTCAAGCCAAGCGTATTTTGCCTGATGATGAGTTGCTCTTCAGATTTACTTGGATAATCAACAACTACTTTCATCATAAACCTGTCCACCTGCGCTTCAGGCAATGGATAGGTTCCTTCCTGCTCTATCGGGTTTTGGGTGGCCAGAACTAAAAATGGCTCGGAAAGTTTATAGGTTGTATCTCCAATAGTTACCTGTCGTTCCTGCATAGCTTCCAATAAAGCGCTTTGTACTTTTGCAGGTGCTCTGTTGATCTCATCAGCCAAAATAAAATTTGAAAAGATGGGGCCCTTACGAACCATGAATTCATTTTTTGCCTGATTATAAATCATAGTACCTACCACATCGGCGGGCAACAAATCAGGCGTAAACTGAATACGGCTAAACCCTGCATGCACAGCCTGCGCCAATGATTTAATGGCAAGTGTTTTGGCTAGGCCGGGCACACCTTCCAGCAAAACATGCCCATTGCTTAACAGGCCTATCAATAATCTTTCGATCATAGATTGCTGACCTACAATTACTTTACTTAACTCATCGTTAATACGGGTAACAAATCCAGATGCATGAGTGATCTTTTCATTCAGCAGGCGGATGTCTTCAGAAGTTTGAACCATAGAATTATAATTATATAGCGATTACATTAATTTATCGTGCAAAATACGAACTATGCCGAACAAATATTTTGCCGTTTTGATGAAGGGAGCAAAACTTTGTTAAATTCAATATAACTTTAGGTAAAATAATCAATTATGGTAGATCAAAATCTTATTACAACTGCTAACAACTTAGAAGGATACCGCATCATTAAACATCTTGGTTTAATCAGAGGTATTACAGTTCGCAGCAGAAGCATATTTGGCAATATTGCCGGTGGTTTTCAAACTTTAGTGGGCGGTAAAATTTCCATCTATTCTGAGCTTTGCGAAAAAACCCGGGAAGAATCCTATCAACTGATGATTCAACATGCCAATGAGCGTGGCGCAAATGCCATCATTAATATGCGTTATGATGCCAATGAAGTGATGAACGGTGTAACTGAAGTTTTGAGTTACGGCACTGCGGTGGTGGTTGAGAAAATTTAAACTGAAACAATTCTAAAACGCTATCGTATGCTTAATATCAATTTTTTGCTTTCCTTACCGGGAGGTAGTGAGTGGATTACTATGATCATGTTTCTATTGTTTATTATCATTTGTCCTGTTTTGGCAATAGTGTATTATTTACAGGCAAAAAGATTGAGGCAAGAAAACAGACATTTAATGGCAAGGCTATTTGATAAGAATAAATAAATTCCTAACTCAAGTACTTCGCTACTATTGGAATTCTTCTGCCAACCCCAAACGCTTTTGGTGATACCCGTATAATTGGACAGAATTGGTTGCGTTTGTATTCGTTGACGTTTACCATCTTTAAAATCCGGTCAACCAATGCTGCGTCAAAACCTTGTGCTTTAATTTCTTTGGGGCCTTGTATACGTTCAATATATTGGTATAATATTTTATCAAGAATTTCGTAATCAGGTAATGAGTCTGAATCTTTTTGCCCGGGCCTCAATTCCGCACTGGGTGGTTTTGTGATTATATTATTTGGAATGATCTCTTTTTTTCTGT
>JBBKXU010000098.1:0-3022 GCA_037969645.1 Ferruginibacter sp.
CAGATAAATGCTAGCCACTAAAAATGCACATTTGTTATATGCTTCTTTTAGGTTTTGTTACAGAATTAACCTGAACTTATAATGAGTTTTAAACTCTTTAAAGAATATCCCGTAAACAACTCATAATTATATCCTTAACTTGCAGCCTAAAATAATTTACATGCTTAAATCAATGACGGGTTTTGGAAGGGCGGAACAGACGGTAAATGAAAAGACATTTTTAGTGGAAATTAAAGCACTGAACGGTAAGCAGTTTGAATTGCAGTTAAGACTTCCTCCTTTATTAAGGCCCTACGAGTTTGAAATTCGTAATACCCTGCAGGAACATTTGGTGAGAGGTACCATTGACTGCATGATTATTATAAAGCAAAACGGAACATCAAAACCCGTAAATATTAATACCGATCTTATAAAAGCTTATTACACTCAAATAGAAACGCTTGCCGGCGAATTAAAAATAGATACCAACTCGGTACTTAGTGCTTTGCTCCGTTTGCCCGAAGTAGTAACCCCAACCAACGATGTTTTAAATGAAAGTGATTTTGCCGAGTTTAGTAAAGTATTGATTGAAGCATTGAATAATTTGAACCAGCACAGGGCCGAAGAAGGTGCAGTTTTAGAAAAAGACCTGAAAAGCCGTATCAATAATATTAATGAACAGGAAGAAGCAATATTAAAACTTGAACCTAACCGTAAAAAGAGAATTAAGGACGAAATAAACCAATTGCTTGAGAAGCATGTAGGCAAAGAAAATATTGACAATAATAGAATGGAACAGGAACTGATATACTATATGGAGAAGATTGATATTCATGAAGAGCAGATCAGACTTCGTCAACATTGTGAATATTTTAATGAAATTATTAAGGAAGCTGATGAAGGAAAAGGAAAAAAATTATCTTTTATTTTGCAGGAAATAGGCAGAGAAATAAATACCACGGGCAGTAAAGCTTATGATGCGGATATTCAAAAATGTGTGGTAAAAATGAAGAACGAACTGGAGAAAGCTAAAGAGCAGGTGTTGAATATACTATAGTCTCAGTTTGGGGTAAATACAACCGGAAAAACATAAAGCGGGTTCAGGAATGATTAGCATGAACAAATACAAATTTCAATTTTTAATATTTTCTGCAGTTTGCAGCCTGCTTGTTGGCTCATGCAACCAAATTGAAATATTTGAAAAAAACACGGTTATTCCGGGGCATGAATGGAAGAGCAGTTTTTCGGCTAAGGGTGATTTTGTAATAAATGATACTTTATCGGCACATAGTATTTATCTGGTGCTGCGCCACACCGATTCTTATAAATACAATAATATATGGCTGGATATAGGCCTGCAACCACCCGGTGACAGCATGCATCATCAAAAAGTGAATATTAAATTGGGCGATGATGCCAACGGATGGGCAGGTGCAGGGATGAATGATATTTGGGAGTTGAGGAGTTTATTAAATGACAAACCCCGCAGGTTTATACAGCCAGGGAAATATAGTTTTACCATTAGTCAAATCATGCGTGACGACCCCTTACCACATGTGATGAGTGTTGGTTTACGGATCGAAAAGAAAAAAGATTAACAAAGCCTTTAACACAAAACCACCAACCCGGCGTTTTTTCAAAAACATTTCAGTATTTTGCATATTATGAAAATGAAATTCTCTCTACTACTCATTTTAATATTTGGCGCTGTTAGCAGTCAGGCACAAAACGCCCGTTACGAATATGTTCAAAAAGGTGAGTTTGGTATTACAGTTGGTATGGCTCATTATTTTGGAGATATTAATACACGTGCGGCAATCAATCGCCCAAAACCGGCAGTAGGAGCTTTTTTTCGCAAGCAGTTTGGTAATTATGTTGGTGTGAGATTAAGTGCACACTATGCACAATTAGGTTACAGCGATACGTACAGTAAGAACGAGTATCAAAAATTAAGGAATCTGAGTTTTAATACCAATATCTGGGAGGTAGCCGTTCAGGGCGATTTTAATTTTTTCAAATTCATACCCAACGACAAGTTTTATACATTTACACCTTATATAACATTGGGAGTTGGTGTGTTTACTTATGATCCCTATGCTTATACCGATGGACAAAAAGAATTTTTACGTCCGCTGGGTACCGAAGGGCAGTTGATCGGTTACGACGGCAGAAAACCATACAACACATTGGCGCTTTGTATTCCTTTGGGAGTAGGTGTTAAATACAACCTCAGCGAAAAAATAAATTTCTCTTTTGAAGTAACTCATCGCTTTACCGGCACCGATTATCTCGACGATGTAAGCACCACTTACGTAGGTGCAAGTAAGTTTACTCCATTGTCTACTGCTTTATTGTTGCAGGATCGTTCGGTGGAAATAGATCCGATTACTCCATTGGGCGTAGAAGGCAGGCAACGTGGCTGGAGCAAACAAAAAGATCAGTACATTATTGCGGAAGTTGGATTAACATATAATCTCAGTAGTTACAGGTGTCCTACAGCAAAATAATAATTCAGCGTTTTTAATACTAAACATCGAGAAACCGATTATAACCGGTTTTAACAGTAGCAAACAGGATAGTTTGCAGAGCGAAACAGAAAAAGACCAAAAAAATATTTTTTTATCAGATAATTTTATATCTTCACTGCCTCCCCCAAAGAAATAAGTGATGTCTTACCCCATCATTTCCCCAACCAAAGAATAACAAAAGCATAAATCCTTATCATTCTGTGATGAGACCATAGTTTCTATCAGTTTAAAAAACTAGACTATGGCGATCATTCGCATCTGCTTTGTTATTGCGGTAACAATGTTAAGTTCATTTAATTCAAATGCACAAACGGTTAGTTACCCTGCCTTGTCGTCATCTATTTTAAAGAATACGGCAGAAGATATGGCTATGCTGTTAAATAAAGCTATGCCCGGGAGCCAGTTCTCAACAGGGTCCTACACTTCGTTGCCTCAATCGGGGATCATTTTTGTATATGATTCTTCCATCACCCAAAACCAGGCTTGCCGCGTAGAAAGTGAGGGTGTAAGTTTTT
>JBBKXU010000099.1:0-3614 GCA_037969645.1 Ferruginibacter sp.
GCTTTTTTTATAATCACTTTTTATTGATTTATTCTGAACTGCATACCGGGCCCGCCGCCGCTTTGCATATCTTTCATCGGCTTTATTTCAATGTCTTTTGGTATATCAAATTCTTTAGACGCTACATCTTTATCAGTAACCAGTTTGGTTACCTGTACGGTCATTTTTCCGCCGTTTCGGGTATTTCTTTCGTATTGCAGCGGAAAGCCAGCTAAATCTTCGATACCATTAGTGCCAATCGCAGCACTAAATCCTCCAAAACCACCGGCGGCACCACCTGTACTGGGCACGCCTTTCAACTTAAAGTCGGGGCTATACCATATTGTAGTGGTATCATTTTTACCAGAAGGAGATGTGCCCACTATTAAAGCTTTTTTACAGGCGTATCCGGCAATCTTTTTCGATTCTTCCAAATAGGTAATTGAATAAGTTTGAGCACCCCGCATGATTTCGATACCATTCGCTTGCTGTCTGGTACTCATCATGCTATCCATACGCTTACGCATTTGCTCCTGATCTTCATCGGTTGAATAAAAACCCGATTTACGACCCATCATTTCCATGATGGTAGTAGTTAGTTTTTTCGAATTATCCCTGATGGTAGTAGTTACGGCCATCTCACTTTCCGAATACGTTTTTACCATATTTTCTTTTAACCAGGTGGTAGTCTTGGTTTCGCCATCGCCGCCAAATCGCATAACACGCACCTGCTGGCCGTTGTCGGAAGTAAAGTTTCCGGCAGGAGCTTCATCTCTTTCAGGAGTTACAGTTGTTGTTTTTGTAGTGATAATTGCCTGGGTTAAAACCTTGGGCTGGGCATAGCTTGCTACAGATCCACTCAAAAACAAAAGGGTAATTATTCTTTTCATATTTAAATTAATTTGGAGTCAAAAATACGAATTGATTCGTAATTACAAAATCAAAGTTTCTGTTTGGGAGGAATTTAACAATACCGGGACTGATAATTGCAGAAGCAACCATAGTAATGCAACAAACGTTACATTATAAGAACTATTCTCTAACTCTAAAACTTGAAAAAATGAAAAACTTATTAACGTATACCGCAATCGCTTTTTTACTTGTGGGTTTCATATCCTGCAGTAAAAGCAGTTCTACACCAACTGGTGGTGGAGCAACCACTACTACATTTCAGGCAACATTAAGCGGCGGTGCCGAAGTGCCTGCAAACGCTTCAGCAGCAACGGGTTCAGCCAGTTTATCTTTTAATAATTCAACCAAGATATTTATACTTACAGTAAATTATACAGGTGTAACTGCAACTGGCGCTCATATTCATTTAGGCGCTGCAGGCGTAAATGGTGCTGTTGAATTCCCTTTAGCTATAGGTTCGCCAATTAATTTTACCAGTCTGGCATTAACCGCTCAGCAAGAAGCCGATTTAATGGCTAATCTTTATTATGTTAATATACACAGTGCGGCTTTCGCTGGTGGTGAAATAAGGGGGCAACTTATTAAACAATAATGAACTGTTTTTATCCGTGTTAATTAGGGAGGGCTGCTTTGGCCTTCCCTATTTTTGTTAGTTATTATGCTAAAAATCTGCATAACTTTTAAATGTGGAAACAACTGGCATCAAACTGTGAATAACTATGGTAAATCGCTGTAAAAAATCAAAATTTTCTAATGGTTCATTCCATTATATTTGCCGTCTGACTAAAATACAGATAAAGCCGTGCGTTTAAAGAGTTTAGAAATTAAAGGATTTAAGAGTTTTGCCGATAAAACCGTACTCAATTTTGATGAAGGTATCACCGGGGTAATTGGCCCCAATGGTTGCGGAAAAAGCAATATTGTGGATAGTATCCGCTGGGTGATTGGTGAGCATAAAATAAGCAATCTACGAAGTGAAAACCTCGAGAGCCTTGTTTTTAATGGAAGCAAAACCCGCAGTGCCAGCGGTATAGCCGAGGTTAGCCTTACGTTTGATAATACAAAAAATTTACTACCAACTGAGTTTAGTACCGTAACTGTAACCCGTAAATATTATAAAAGCGGCGAAAGTGAGTACAGATTGAATGATGTAGCCTGCCGTTTAAAGGATATTCATAATCTGTTTATGGATACCGGAATCAGCAACGACAGCTATGCCATTATTGAATTAGGGATGGTAGATGATATTATTAAAGATAAGGAGTTCAGCCGCCGTAAAATGTTGGAACAGGCTGCGGGCATCAGCATTTATAAAACACGTAAAAAGGAAGCCAAACTTAAGTTAGATGCTGCCGAGCAGGATCTGGCACGTGTGGAAGATCTGTTATTTGAGATAAATAACCAGCTTAAAAGTCTGGAAAGCCAGGCTAAAAAAGCCGAGAAGTACTTCGAGATAAAAAAAGATTACAAAGAAGTTAGTATAGAACTGGCCAAAGCGGCACTGGAAGGCTTCAACGTAACTTATCAAGAGCTTAACGAAAAGCAAAAGACAGAAGTAGATAAGCGTATAGAACTGGAAACAGCCATCGCCAAGGAAGAAGCACTGCTGGAGCAAGAGAAACTGGAGCTTGTTCAAAAAGAAAAAGCTTTGCAAACCATGCAGCATGCTTTTAATGAAATGCTGGATGCTGTTAGAGGTAAAGAAAATGAAAAGAGTTTAAGTGGTCAGCGTTTACAATATTTAAAAGAGAGAGAAGCCGGCCTTAATGAGTTTTTACAAAAAGCAGAAGGGCAGTTAAAAGGCCTTGATGAAAGCATTCAGTTTACTGGCAACCAGATAACTGAAGATGAAAATCAGTTGGCAAATTTTGAAAGCAAGTTAGCTGAACTTAAAAATGCGGTAGAAGAAAAACGAAAAATATTTGATGACAAACGCAGCCATATTGATGAACTGCGTAAGCAAAGCCAAACCCTGCAGCGTGATCAGTTTGATGCAGAGAAGACGGTGGCTGTTGCTGATACTTTTATACAAAATTTACAAAGAACTGTAGCCCAGATACAGGAAGAGAAAACACAAAGGCAAAGCCAACTGCAGCAGTTAGAGCCCGAGAAAAAACAGAAAGAAGCGGAGCTGGAGCAAAAGAAAGCCGATCTGCAGCAATTGCAGGATCACCACGAGTTTACGAAGGAACAGATTTTGCAAACGCAAAATAAAATGGAAGGGTTGCGTAATGAGCTGGCCAATGAAAGCCGCACATTCGACAGTAAGAAGAATGAGCATGACCTGTTAAAGAGCCTGATAGATTCGATGGAAGGTTATCCGGAGAGTGTAAAATTCTTACATAATAATCCCAACTGGAACCACACGGCACCGCTTTTAAGCGATATTATTTATGTACAGGAAGAATACCGTGCGGCTGTTGAGAATGTACTGGAGCCTTATCTAAATTATTACGTTGTAAACAATTTGGAAGAAGGATTGCAGGCCATTCATTTATTAGATGATAATAAAAAAGGTAAAGCTAATTTCTTCCTTCAAGATAAGTTTACCGATTTTGAAAATCAGCATCAGCCGGTTGGTACAATACCTGCATTAAGTGTAGTGGAGATTGATGGCAAGTATGCTAATTTGGCCAAACACCTACTGGGCAACGTTTTTATTGCAGAGAATGAAGATGCTTTACGCAACAGTAATGGCGCAGTGGTGTTGGAGAAAACAGGTA
>JBBKXU010000100.1:0-3407 GCA_037969645.1 Ferruginibacter sp.
CGGCTTTCATTTTATTTAAAATTACGTTTGACATGTATTGTTGTTATTAGAAAATTTTACAATTAAAAGTCCAATCCGCCTTCCCTGGCTCCTTCAGCTACCGCTTTTACACGGCCATGATAGATATAACCACTACGATCGAATACCACTTTCTTAATACCTAATTCAGTTGCTTTTTTAGCAATGGCTTCTCCAACCATTTTACCTTTTTCTGTTTTAGGTGCTTTTTGAGCACTGATATCTTTTTGCTTTGATGATGCAGATGCAATGGTAGTACCACTGTTGTCATCTATCAACTGAGCATAAATGTCAGTGTTGCTTCTAAAAACGCACAAGCGTGGTGCAGATGAAGATCCGCTGATTTTTTTGCGGATGCGATACCTGATCTTTTGCCTTGCACTTGATTTACTGTTACTCATCTTATTTTATTTTACAATCTCCGATACTGCCGGAAATTAAGTTGATTTATTTTGGTTGCCGGTTTTTAGTTTAATTCCCTGGGAAATGCAACTAATCAACCATTCAACATTTATTATTTACCTGCTGATTTACCAGCTTTTCTTCTCAACACTTCACCTACAAACTTAACACCCTTACCCTTGTACGGCTCTGGCTTACGTAAGCTGCGGATTTTAGCACAAACCTGTCCAAGCAATTGCTTATCGATACTTTCTAAAGTAATAACAGGGTTTTTACCTTTTTCCTGTAATGTAGTTACCACTAATTCCTTTGGTATTTCGAAAACGATGTTATGCGAATATCCAAGAGCAAGATCAAGCAGGTTTCCCTGGCTTACCGCTTTATAACCCACACCCACTAATTCTAATTTTTTTGTGTACCCTTCAGTAACACCTTTAACCATGTTACTCATTAAAGAGCGATACAAACCATGCATGGCACGGTGACGGATCTGGTCTGTTGGACGAGAGAATTCAACGATATTGTCTGTCAACACCACTTTAATATCCCTGTCAATTTGCTCAGACAGTTCCCCTTTAGGCCCTTTTACAGTTACCAGGTTGTCCTTACTGATTGAAACAGTAACGCCAGCCGGAACTTCAACAGGTTTTTTTCCTATACGACTCATTTTATAATTTTTAATTTATTTAAAATTTCTGCAAACCGGTCAGCTTAGTATAGTCTCAGCTTAATGTATTGGCAGATTTACTTTTTGCTGTTTTTTAGAAAATATTACAAAGCACTTCGCCACCAACGTTTTGAGCTCTTGCTTCTTTATCAGTCATTACTCCTTTAGAAGTAGAAACGATAGCAACGCCTAAACCGTTCTTAACACGCTTAAAATCTCCTGGCTTTGAATAAGTACGTAAACCCGGGCGACTTACTCTTTCCAAACTCTGTATAACAGGTAACTTGGTAGATGGGTCATATTTCAAAGCTATTTTAATAAGTCCTTGCTTATTATCATCTTCAAATTTATACTTAAGGATATATCCTTTATCGTATAAAATTTCAGTAATACGCTTTTTTAAATTGCTTGCAGGAATTTCTACAATACGGTGATTAGCCATTTGGGCGTTACGTATTCTAGTTAAATAATCTGCTATTGGATCAGTAACCATTGTTATTGTTGTTAATTGATTTAAATAATTTATTTACAATGCGATATCCCTGTTCCTCCATGGGGAGGTAAGGAGATTTACCAGCTGGCTTTTTTTACACCTGGTATTTTTCCTGCTAAAGCCATATCTCTGAACATAATACGACTAAGACCGAAATGACGCATATATCCTCTTGAACGTCCTGTTAGCTGACAACGGTTTTTTAAACGAACCGGTGAAGCATTCTTTGGTAAAAGATCCAAAGCTGCATAATCACCAGCGGCTTTAAGAGCAGCTCTTTTCTCAGCAAACTTTGCCACTATTCTTTCTCTTTTTCTTTGCCTGGCTTGAATTGATTTTTTTGCCATGTTTATTATTATTTTTTAACGTTTTTAAAAGGCATTCCCAACTCTTTCAGCAATTCAAATGCTTCTTCGTTGGTATTGGCTGTAGTTACGAAAGTAATGTCCAGGCCGGTAATTTTATTTACTTTATCAATATCAATTTCAGGGAAAATGATTTGCTCAGTAACACCCATGGTATAGTTACCACGACCATCAAAAGACTTATCATTGATACCTTTAAAGTCACGTACACGTGGCAGAGATACTGAAACTAACCTGTCAAGAAATTCATACATTTTTTTACCACGTAAAGTAACACGTGTGCCAATTGGCATGTTCTTACGTAATTTGAAATTAGAAATATCTTTCTTAGAATTAGTGGCTACAGCTTTC
Source organism: Ferruginibacter sp. (assembly GCA_037969645.1). GTDB lineage: Bacteria > Bacteroidota > Bacteroidia > Chitinophagales > Chitinophagaceae > Ferruginibacter. The sequence continues at coordinate 2,297 of JBBKXU010000100.1, forward strand.
TGGCCAGTGATGTTAGAAAGTTCATCAATTGCAATGTCGATTAATTTCTTATCGTTTACAGCGCCATTTACACCACGATTCAAACAAATCTTGGTTAATTTTGGAGCCTGCATTACAGTTTTATAACTGAATTTTTTCATTAGAGCAGGTACAACATCACTTTTGTACTTATCTGCTAATCTGTTTGTGTTAATTGTGCTCATTATTTGATTACCTCCCCTGATTTTTTAGCTACACGAACTAGTTTACCATTTTCACGAGTACGTTTAATTTTACTCGGACCACCGGATTTAGCATCCCATAACATTACATTGCTGATAGCAATAGGCGCTTCAATTTTCAAGATACCACCTTTGGTATTTTGAGCCGTTGGTTTAGTATGCTTGGTAACGATGTTTACACCTTCTACCAATACACGCTTTTTTTCCACAATTACTTCCAACACTTTACGAGGCTTTTTCAAATCTTTATCTTCCCCGGTAATTACTACTACCTGGTCGCCTTTTTTAATGTTGAATTTGGGTTTAAATCTAGTACTCATTGTATTATGTTTCTTTATTGCTTATGCTATTTAAAATTGTTGCTGGATTCCGGCCACTCGTTGTTCGTTTATGCTAAACGAGAAACCAGGGACGAGAAACATTTATTATAATACTTCCGGTGCAAGAGAAATGATCTTCATATATCCTTTATCTCTCAGCTCACGGGCCACCGGGCCAAAAATACGGGTGCCTCTTGGTTCGTCTGCATTGTTTAACAGTACAACCGCATTGTCGTCAAAACGGATATATGAACCATCTTTACGACGTAACTTATTTACTGTACGAACGATAACTGCCTTACTAATTGTTCCTTTCTTTACACCACCTGCAGGTATTGCATCCTTAACAGTTACAACAATTTTATCGCCGATCTTTGCATAATCCTGACCGCTATTACCCAGTACACGAATACACAATACCTCTTTGGCACCACTATTATCCGCAACGTTTAGTCTGCTTTCTTGCTGAATCATTTTTATCTGTTTGTGATCAGGAACTGACGATAACCATCGTACCCGACCCTTGTTAAATTTATATTTGTAATTAATACCGATAGCAGATGTATAATC
>JBBKXU010000101.1:0-5155 GCA_037969645.1 Ferruginibacter sp.
AGGCCCGAAACAGAAGTCATTATTCTGGATGATGCTTTTCAGCACAGGCAGGTAAAAGCTGGGCTTAATATCATTCTTACTGACTGTAATAACTTATTTACCCGTGACTTTATTTTACCCGCCGGCGATTTACGAGATGTAAGAAGTAGTTATAAAAGAGCCGATATTATTATCGTAACTAAATGTAAGGCTGAACTATCTCAAACCGAAAAACAGGCAATAATTAAAGAAATTGATCCATTAGCCCATCAAGTGGTATATTTTACAACTATTGTTTATTGTAAAGCGCATCATCTTTTTAGTAGAGAAACGATTGAGATAAGCGCCGATTGCGGCATACTACTGGTTTGCGGCATCGCTAACCCTGCACCGCTAAAAACATACCTGAATGAAAACGCTGACTCATACGATATGATCCGTTATGCTGACCACCACATTTTTCACACAAACGACCTGAAGGATATTAAACAACAGTTTGAAAAAATTGATTCACCAAAGAAACTTGTATTAACCACCGAGAAAGACGCCGTGCGGATGGAGAAATTTGAAAAGGAACTGAAAGACTTTCCCATTTATGTGATACCCATCGAACATACATTTCTGTTTAATGAGGCGGAAAAATTTGAATCAACCGTTTTAGAATTTATTAAAAAGTTTGATCGGGCTACGATGATTTAGTTGACCTTACCGGGCAATTTCTATTTTAACTTTCTTATTCTTTATTTTTTCATTCTTTATCAGTTCCAAAACATGCCCAACTTTTACCTTACGAACGGCCACAAAACTGAAAAAATCTTTTACTTCAATTAAACCGATATCTTCTTTTTTCAATTCTCCTTTTTTTGAAAGGAAACCTACAATATCAATCTTGTTTACCTTGTCTTTTTTACCGGCTGCGATAAACAGGGTACTCCATTTTGGTTTATCAGGTATGGGATGTTCCCGGGTAATTTCAACATTCTCTACTTCGCCAATATAATCGGGCAGTTTTTCCTCTGCCGATAAAATCACAATAGCCGTTCCACTGGCATCCATGCGGGCTGTACGTCCATTACGATGGGTAAATGCGTCTTCTGTATCCGGCAAATGATAATGAACAATGTATCTGATATTCGGAATATCAAGTCCACGGGAAGCAAGGTCAGTTGTAACCAATATGTCACTGGTTCCGTTTCTGAATTTGCACAAAGCACTGTCCCTTTCTTGTTGCTCCATACCACCGTGATAGAAAACATTCAGTACACCTTTTTCAGATAAGAGATTGCTTGTACGTTCCACCGCAACCCGGTGATTGCAGAAAACAACTGTTGAACTATTGCCCAGATAGCAAATCAACTTAAACAGCGTATCGATTTTATCTTTATCAGGACTGAAAATTGTTTTTACCTCCAGCATATTTTCAACGGTTGCCATTTCGGGTAAAAAATCAAGTGTTATCGGGTTACTAAGCCCAATAAAATGCGGAATAGGCACTGCATATGTAGCCGAAGTTAGAATTCGCTTTTTCACATTTTTCAACGAGCCAATGATATAAGACATTTCTTCAGTAAAACCCAGCTCTAACGATTTATCAAATTCATCCAGCACCAAAGTGGTTATATTATCTAACTCAAAATTATTTCTGCGGATATGATCGGCCAAGCGGCCAGCCGTACCAATAACAAGAGCCGGAGCTTCAATTAAATTATTTTCTTCCGTTTCTCTTTTATGTCCGCCATAACAAAGCGTTACTTTATAACCGGTTTGCATTTTTCTAAAAACATCATCTATCTGTATAGCCAATTCACGGCTAGGCACAATAATCAGGGCTTGTACTTTACTGATTTCGGGATTTAGGGTCTCTAATATTGGTAATAAAAAAGCCAGTGTTTTACCGGAGCCGGTTGCCGCCAGTAATACTACATTATCCTCTTTGGCATTCGCTTCAAGCGAAGCCTGCTGTATTTCCTTCAATCCTTCAAAACCCAAACTCTCTAAGATTAGGGGAATATTAATTTGTTGCATAGCTGCAAAAATACACTTAGTTGAGGGGATGGGCTAATTCTATGTTTTGTACTGAATTGTTTTAGTTTTTTCAAAGTGAAATAAAAAGGGAGAACAAAATCTCCCTTTTTTATCATTATACTTATCCTTATAATCCTGAAACCTTAAAAAACAAAAGTTCCTTTTGTACCATAATACGCTCCGGCCTTTAAAATATAAACACCGCTGCTCTGGTAGTTTACATTTGATGTGTGGTAATGATAAATTCCAGCCGGATAGTTCTGCGTAGGGCCAAAATGCCCGCCATATACATCCAAGGTTGGGTAAACACCGGTAGTATCTTTTCTGCCATAGATAGGAAATCCGTCTCTTAAAAATCCAATCAGTTTAGCATCGTTTAGTGTTGTAAAATCTCCACTAACATGATAATGGTATAAACCACCTGGGCCGCTATGTGCGCCACCACGATCAAAAGACAACAAAACACCTGGATCCAAAGGAACATTGCCACCTTCTCTGTCATTAAATATAGCGACACCGTTTAACGCCATACCAATAGGGCCAAGTGCGGTTTCTTCATGTGTTGAAGCAATTGCAGGGGATACAGGAATCGTCATAGTAAAATTTTGAGCCTGTAAGCTGCCCGGATTTACAGTATGCCCAGGTAACTGTGCTTCATACATCGCATGCCCAACACCCCAATACGGCGTTACGTGATCGGGAGTGCCATTCGATTTTAAAATAACTGATGTACAGGTTGAAGTTATTGTAACACCCGGCCTGTAGTTACTAGTAAATACCGCTGGAGTAGTACAACCCGGCGCATTTACTGTTAATGCAATGCTGCAGTTTTGGCCTCCAAAACTTAATGCAAACATGGCTGTACCGGCTGCTGAACCAGTACCTGAAACATTATAAGTAAGATTACCAGCGCCGGAAGCTAAAGTGCCAACCGCCAGTGTTGCAGTTAAGCCGGTAACACCAGTTGAATTAATAGCTGTACCTGCTGTATAAGCAACGCCATTGCCTCCTGTATATGGAACAGTTGCAGTAGCGCTAAATGGAACAGCTACTGTTGCTGTGCCAGAATAAGTTACACTTGCACAATTAAGCGCTGTAACTGCTGGTGAAGGCGGCGTGGCAGGATTAACGGTTAACTGAATATTACAATTTTGCCCGCTAAAACTAAATGGGAAACTGGCTGTACCTGCAGTAGTCGCCGTGCCCGTTACAGTAAAAGAAAAATTGCCTGCTCCATTAGCCAATGTACCAGAAACTAATGTTGCGGTTAAGCCAATTACACCTGTGGAGGCGATAGCACTTCCAGATGCATATGCAAGACCATTACCGCCCATATAAGGAATAGTAGCTGTTGCTGTGTAAGCAACTCCTACAGTGGCCACAGTTGAAAAAGTACCGTTTCCGCAATCCAAACTAGTGATGGATGGGGTAGTAGCACCTCCGGCATTAACTGTCATAGTATAGCTACAAGTCTGACCACCAAAAGTTACCGCAAAAACGGCTGCTCCGGCGGCTGACGGCGTACCTGATACATTAAACGTAAGATTACCGGCACCATTGGCCAGCGTTCCAGCTAAAAGTGTGGCAGTTAAACCGGTTACACCGGTTGACGTAATTGTATAACCTCCGCTATAAGATTTTGCATTCCCTCCCGTATAAGGCAGGGTTGCTGTAGCAGCAAAAGCAGTACCAGCAGTTGCCACAGAACTAAATGACACAGCTGCACAGTTTAACGCGGTTACTGTTGGCGTGCTGTTACCTGCAGTTTGATCCTTTTTTTTGCAGGAAGCGGCTAAAAGTAGTGTGGTTGCAATAACTGCAAACATTTTTAATTTCATAAATAACAGTTTGAATTTAGATTATTAGTTGATTAGATAGTTTTACGATATTGTTTTACAAATCCTTTGGGGACTACAAAATTTGTTAAAACTTTAGATTTGCTTAATTTGTAAACGTTCATTTAGAGCCCAATAACCCACGACCCTTAATCTTCTTTCCGCAGCACTTTAATATCGTTTTTTAAAGCTGCCATACTGTTATTATCAAGACTGTTGTAAATACCTCTGATATGCCTGTTCTTATCTATCAACACAAAGTTTTCGGTGTGCAAAAAAATGCTGGTATCGCTGTTTACACCAAGGTCTTCCTCTACATAATAAAACTTACGACCCAGGTTGTAAATCTCTTCCATACTGCCCGTTAGCAGTTTCCATTTTTTATACGCTACTCCTTTATTAGCTGCATATTCTTTTAAAACAGGTACACTGTCTTTTTCAGGTGTAACCGAGTGAGATATAAGTTGTACTTTATCATCGTTTAAAAACTCCTTTTGTAAATCGCCCATACTAACTGCCATTTTAGGACAAATGCCGGGGCAGGAGGTAAAGAAAAAATCAACCACAGCAATTTTTCCATCAAGGTCTTTCTCAGTAAATGCTTTGCCTTCCTGATCAACAAGGTTAAAACTTCTGATGGCGTGAAAGGTTTTAGCATCTTTCATTTCCCATTTGGGTGTAAAGTCTGCTGTATCATAATAGGGTAGTGTTCTTCCTTTTTCTTTACAGGAAACAAAAGCACATATTGATAGAAAGAAGATTAATTTTTTCATTTTGCTGTTTTCATTTTTTCATCAATCAATGTGTAACACAATCCTGATTTTTGGAGGCCATACCTGAAACCGTTTTTGGCTTCGTAGTTTATATAAGGCTTGCCATTTTCACGCCAGGCCTGCTGCATACCATCTTCCAAATCATTTTTAAAATTCAGAAACGCATAAGGCTGACCGCTTTGATACCATTGTTTACTGGGGCCTTCTCTTTTATCATTTAAATAATAAAACTCAAACTTTGGTTTCCCGTTATCCCAATAACCATAATGTTTTCCGTAGCTCATGTTTTCTTTATACATACGCACAAAACGTAATTGCCCATTAGTGTAGTAACTGGTTGAAGTTCCATGCTGCAATCCGTTCAAATAAGCCGAAACCATACTTACTGCTTTGTTTTCGTACAACTCTTTGATGTGCCCGGAAAAAGGTTGATTGTTCAGGTAGTAAATTCCATTATCCAGTCTGAGGTTTTGGGAGCTCACCAAAACCGTATCTGTAGGAATCAACGACGTATCTACAAAAAAAGAGACGGAAATATTGTCC
>JBBKXU010000102.1:0-11783 GCA_037969645.1 Ferruginibacter sp.
GATGTGGCTGGTATGGGTGCCGATTTATTTGGTTCTTATGTGGCTACTGTTTTGGCTACCATGGTTTTAGGTAGAGAAACTGATGCTATGACAGATGCTTTTGGAGGCATGTCTCCAATCCTTTTACCAATGTTGATTGCAGCTATGGGAATATTGTTTTCTATAGTTGGTACCTGGTTTGTACGCATCAGCGACAGCGCTGGTTTAAACACGCAGAAAGTACAGAACGCCCTTAACATGGGTAACTACGGATCTATCGTTATTACTGCCATTGCTTCTTATTTCCTCGTTAATTTTTTAATGCCCGATACGATGACTTTACGTGGCCACGAGTTCACCAAGAACGGTGTTTTTGGTGCCATTATGGTTGGTTTAATTGTGGGTACATTAATGAGCATAATTACTGAGTATTATACAGCCATGGGCAAGCGCCCGGTGAATACAATTATTCGCCAATCAGGTACAGGTCATGCTACCAACATCATTGGTGGTTTGGCAATGGGGATGGAAAGTACTTTCTTACCAATCATTGTTTTAGCTTCTGGTATTTATATGAGTTTTTGGTGTGCGGGTTTATACGGTGTGGCTATTGCTGCAGCCGGTATGATGGCTACAACAGCCATGCAGCTTGCCATTGACGCTTTTGGTCCCATTGCCGATAACGCAGGTGGTATTGCCGAAATGAGTGAGCTACCTAAAGAAGTTCGTGAAAAAACAGATATTTTAGATGCAGTAGGTAACACAACTGCGGCTACTGGTAAAGGTTTCGCTATTGCTTCTGCAGCTTTAACTGCTTTGGCATTGTTTGCGGCTTTCGTTGGTATCAGCGGTATTGAAGGTATTGATATTTACAAAGCACCGGTTTTAGCTGGTTTATTTGTAGGTGGTATGATTCCGTTCATCTTCTCTTCATTGGCCATACGTGCGGTTGGTGAAGCAGCTATGGCCATGGTGGAGGAAGTTCGTCGTCAGTTCCGTACCATTCCGGGTATTATGGAAGGTACAGGCAAGCCTGAGTATGATAAATGTGTGGCTATTTCTACCGAAGCATCGCTTAAAAAGATGATGTTACCGGGTGCAATCGCTTTATTATCTCCATTGATTATTGGTTTTGCTTTTGGTCCCGAGGTTTTGGGTGGATTTTTAGCTGGCGCAACCGTTAGTGGTGTGTTGATGGGTATGTTCCAGAATAACGCAGGAGGCGCCTGGGACAACGCTAAAAAATCTTTTGAAACCGGTGTTGAAATTAACGGCGAGATGTTCTACAAAAAATCAGAACCACATAAGGCTTCGGTAACTGGTGATACTGTAGGAGATCCGTTTAAAGATACCTCTGGTCCTTCAATGAATATCCTTATTAAATTAATGAGTATCGTTTCTCTGGTTATTGCTCCTACCCTTGCTACTATGAACTGGGCTACGGCTCCAAAACAAGCTAAGCAAGAGATGACTAAAGAAATTTCTATCATCAAAACCGATAGTGGAGATGCAGTTAACTTAACGGTTACCGCCGACGCAAATTCATTGAAAGTACCAACAGAAGCGCTTATTGATGCTTTAGCTGCAGATAAGCTGATTGAAAAAGATAATTATTCATTGTCTTTATCAAAAGGTAATTTAATGCTTAATGAAAAAGATGTTTCCGTGGTTACGATGGCTAAATTCAAAACAGTGATTGATGCTTTGGGCGATGCTGAATTGAAGATTGAGAATAAACAAAAGTAATTTTATTATACTGATTGAAGCCCTGCTGTTTACAGCGGGGCTTTTTTTGTTGGTACATCCAGTCCTATAAACACCAGGCCCATCGTGCCTGTTTCGCATTTGTTAACAATTTCTAAAAATAGATAATCATATTTGCCATTTACAAACTAATTCGTACATTGCCTTACGAAAACAATCGTATTATGACATTAATCAAGAATACAAAGCCTACCGAAAGTGAACTGGAGATACTGCAGGTGCTTTGGAATGAAAAGACCGCTACTGTACGAACCGTACATGAAGAATTGCTGAAAACCAAAGACGCCGGATACACCACCACCCTCAAACTGATGCAGATTATGTTTGAAAAAGGCCTGGTAACCCGTGATTCGAGTAGTAAAACGCATATATACCAACCGGCTGTTACCAGGGAAAACACCCAACAGCAGTTTTTAAATAAAATGATCAATTCTTTGTTTGCCGGTTCATCATCCGATCTGGTTTTACAGGCGCTGGGTGGGCACGATGCCAGCAACGAAGAATTAGATAAAATACAGGAACTCATTAATCAGCTTAAAAAAGATAAATAAACTGCAACTCTAAACGTTTAAACGCTTATGATACAGTTCACGTACAGTTTTTGCATGGCCATGTTGCACAGCTTTTGGCAAGCCGGGCTTCTGCTGCTGCTTTATATAGTAATAGATAAGCTGATACACCGTAACAACGCACCCCTTGCCAAGCGGAATTTTTTATACGCCGCCATTGTTACACAACTCGTCTTATTTGTACTTACTTTTTTTATTTATTTTTCAGATGCCGCCGGTGGCGGAAAATTTGCTGCAGTTTCGCAAAACTTAAGCAGCTATTTACAGAACGGAAATATTCAATCTATCACACCATGGATTTTCAGTCTGTATATATTTATCATCAGCTTTAAACTGGTGAAAGCTGTTTACAGCTGGATACATTTTAAACAACGGTATAAAACTGGTTTACAAAAACCATCGGTTGACCTTAAACTTTTCACTGAATTAAAAACACACCAGTTTGGCATAAAGAGAAAAGTAAAGCTTTGGTTAAGCAGTTCGATACATACGCCAGTTACCTTTGGATTTTTTAAACCCATTATATTATTGCCCGTAGCGCTTGTAAACAATATCAGTACGCAACAAGCCGAAAGCCTTATCCTGCACGAGTTAACGCATATTCGTACAAATGATTATTTGCTCAACTGGTTTTTACTGGTTGCCGAAACAGTTTTCTTTTTCAACCCTTTTATAGTTAGTCTTTGCAAAAAAATAAGATTAGAAAGAGAGAAGAATTGTGACATGCGTGTGATTTCTTTTGAGTACTCCCCTGCCCTGTATGCCGAAACTTTATTACAGGCAGAGCGTATGAAACAACTTGTTCCTAATTTTCAACTTGCAGCAGTTAACAGAAAAAAACATTTGCTGCAGCGCATTCAGTTTTTCACCAACGAAAAAATCATCAACCAAAAACTGCGCTTTAATATTGTAGCGCCGCTTATTGGATTGGTTTTGCTGTTAATGCTATCTGCCACTGTTTTATTTCAATCCGGCAAAACAAGCATGCCCACGATGCCATCTGCCGATGTGCATTATATCCCCTTCAGCAATTATATTATTTCGGATGTTGAATATGGCAGATACAGTTTACCTGATATCAACGTCGCTGAAAATGCTGCTGAAAACAGCGAACATCAAAAACCTGTAATTGAAAATAAGATATCGATAAAACCAGAGGCTGTTTGTAGCCCTGCTCCTGAACCAATTCAACCGGAAGAAACCACGCCTTCCATCGATTTAATGCCCAAAATTACCGGCTACGCACTACCAATTGCCGGTATAGAAAATGATGCAGCCCGGCAAATCATCATCCGGGAAGAAGGATCAGGCTCTGCGTCGGTAAAAGTATATTACCTTAGTTTTGAAGATGGTAGATGGATATTACAACCCGAATGGATTATAACCGCAAAAGAAATAAATACCGATTCGCTCAGCCGTAAAGTCGATTCTATTACAGCCAGATTGAAACTGGCTTATCCTGCACAACAGTAAAATATTGATTGCAGACCTGACGGGCAGGCAGGTTTTAGATTTGTGCCTGTATAAGCACTTCAATTTTAGCAATTTTATACTAAGCAAACCAGGCTACCAAGTAACACCGAACTCCGAACTAAAAAATCTACCAAATATTCCTCGGGCAACTATCGCCATATTTATTCCCAAACAAAAATCCTATCATAACTTCATGGGTACCATTGGTATAAGCTTGTAAGCGGCTGCTGGTAGCGTGTTCGTAAGCGTAGCTGATATTAAATGTGTTGGAAACATTCACTCCGATCATACCCGAATAACCACCAACCAGGTCGGCGTGGCGGTAACTGGCTCCAATCCATATAAAATCCTGATACTGAAGCTTTACGTTGCCATGTACAGACATTAACTGAGGCTGCCAGTATTGTACCATTACCGATGGCAATACAGATATATCATCCGTCATAGCAAAACGGTAGCCCGCAGTGGCAAAATAGTTAGGCGTAAAAGTTTCGCCATAATTGCCATCTTTTACAAATTTGGCTTTGCCGGGTATAATGTTTAACACGGAAACACCCAGAAAATAACGTGCCGAGTATAACCAAAGACCAGCCCCTAATTCGGGCTTTATTTTACTGATTGAGCCGTTGTTATAGCCAATTGCAGGATCATTGGGATCAAGACTACCCCACTCTATTTTTGAACGATCTAAACTAACGCTTGTAACGCCCACATTAAGGCCTGCGGCGATGCTGGTACGGGTATTAAGCGGCATATGATACGCATAAGATGCTGCAGCCGACCAGCGGCTTATATAACCGGCTTTATCGTTCATTACTTGCAATCCTATGCCGTGGTGCGCTGGCGATACGGCATATTCGTCCCATGCTTTTGGGCCAGCCGGATTAACGCCCGGCACGGCAAACGAAGTTGCACTGGTGCGCAAGTCTTTTTTGCCTAAGGGACCATGAGCACTAATATAAGTGGTTTTGGGAGCACCGTTTATACCTGCCCATTGATTGCGGTAACTCAGTTTTACATCGGTATAGTTTTCAATACCGGTAATACCAGGGTTGAGAATATAATTGTTTAAAATGTACTGCGTATAGTAAGGTTTGGCCTGACTAAAAGCCGAAAAACCGGTAAAACAAAGAATGGCTGTTATTGTAAATAATTTCTTCATGCTTTCAGCTTTTTTCACTTGGGTATGCAATTTTCCCGTTAATAAAGTTCAACCAATTTGATTGAAAAAAATGTTAATCTCACACATAAAATTTACAGCGATATAAATTACTTATATCGCTGTAAAAATGCTACTTCAATATCGTTACATAACCTGTAATCGGGTCACGGCCACTGCCTGGTTCAATAATGTAATAATAAGTATCAAATGGCAATGGTTTACCTTTTACGGTACCATCCCAAGGCGTATTATACCCTCTTGATTGAAACACCAGATTTCCACCACGGGTAAATATCTGTACCCTGTTATCAGGGTAGGTATTTAAGAAATCTATTCTCCATGTATCATTTATACCATCGTTGTTTGGCGTAAATGTGTTTGGTATTACCGGGAACCTGAGCAGTTTAACATACACATCATCACTCAATGCACAACCGCCTCTTGCAGTAACAGTAAGCCTGTAGGTCATATCGGTTAAAGGCTTAATTACCCATGGCCTGGCAATTTTACTATCAGTAAGGTACAAACTAGGTGTCCAGTTATATTGTGCATCATTTGCAAAAGTGATGGTTTCCAGTTGTATCTGCCCGCCTTCCAATACGAACCTGTCGGGGCCAGCATTTACGTGAGGGTAAGGATACACCGTATACATTTTAGTGATGGTATCACTATTACAGCCATGTGTGTTAATAGAATACATGGTAATATCATAACTGATAGTATCGGCATAAGTATAAGTTACCGGATTTGTAACCCTGGTTGCCCCATCTCCCATTTGCCAGTTCCACTGGTTTACAATACCATCTTTACCATCTGTATTATCGGTTATGATAACATTATCACCAATACAAACGCTTGGTTTGTTAAATACAAAATCGGCTTTTGGTTGCGGGTGAATGGTCGTCAACGGAATAGTTATGCTTTTAGCACATCCTATCAGGCCACCATTAAGTACAGCAACACTTGTTACTGTAAGTACCACATTAAAAGGTCCCTGTGTTGTATACCAATGGGTTGGACTTACAGCAGTACTTAAAGGCGAACCATCAGCAAAATTCCAGGAATAAGTCATTCCGCTGCCATCTGGCATTGATGAACTGTTGTTAAACTTAACAATTGCATTTGGAATACAATAGCCTGGCTTATCGGGAGCAAAACCCGGTACCGGATAAGGGTTTACCAGTATTTCGCCATCGGCATTAGCCTTTAAACAGCTGTTGCCGGTTGTTGTTATCATATATGGATAAGAAGGCCCACCCGCTGCTGTTGGCGTACCACTAATGGTCAAAGTATTACCTGAAACTGAATATGTAACGCCTGCAGGTAGACCACTGATCGTTGCACCTGATGCTCCTCCACCCAAAGTATAAACTATAGGATCTATTGGCGTGTTAACGCATACCGATTGCATGGTATCGCCAGAACTGAAAGCAATGGTATGATCCGGCCCTACCGTAATTACTCCAGTTGCAGTAGCTACTACGCAGGTATTACCGGTAGTGGAAATTGAATAAGGGAAAGCCGGGCCACCAGCAAGCGGACTAGGTATACCGCTGATAGTTAATATATTTCCTGCAACTGAAGACGTTACCCCTGTTGGTAAACCAGTAACTGTTGCATCTGTTGCGCCACCGCCCAACGTGTAAATAATATCGACAATAGCATTATTAATACAAACTGTTTGATTATTGTTGGCGCTATTTAACGTAATGGAATGGTTAGCATCAATAGTTATTACCGCACTGGTATCGGTACTTAAACAACCAAAAGCCGATACATTATGCATGGTAACTGTGTAAGTACCAGGCAAGGCAAAAGTATGGCCAAAAGTAGAGCCCGGAGGATGATTTTCTACCGGTGTGCCATCGCCAAAATCCCATACAGTATTGGCAAGTACAACACCTGCCGGCGCAGTTGAAAGATCGGTAAATGATATAGGTACCTGTTCGCAGCTTGGTAATACATAACTGAACGCTGCATGAGCAGTGTCTATTACTGTAATGGTATTACTCATTGTATCTACACATCCTGCTGCCGTTGAAGTATATGTATAAAGTATAGTATGTGTGCCAACGCCAGCCACGCCCGGCGTAAATATACCGGTTGGTGATACACCCGGACCGCTGTAAACACCGCTACCCGGCACACCGCCGATTTCGCTTGCCTGCGTTATCTGGAACGGCGGAACAAGCAGACATGAATTAGGCATATTATTAAACTGTACCAGTGGTGCAGCATTAACTGTTATGTTTCTTAAAGAATCATCCAAACACACGCCTCCTGAATAAGCACGGTACCTTATTCTAAATACTCTGGTTAACGGAGCCTGGAAATTTGGATAAAGATGACGGTAAACTTTACCGGTAAAAGGAGAGTTGTCAATAATATTCGGTGGACCCGGAGGGCCTGCAACTGCATCATCAAACCATATTTCAATTTTGGTAATTACACCGGGGAATACTGTTGAACCCTCTACAACGGCCACCGAATCATTGGCACATAAATTTGAAGCATTATTTACATTAAAAATAGCTTGCGGAAAACTGCCGTTTACAAATAGTTGTTGCAAAATGGTATCCTTGCAACCATTTGCGCTGGTCACAATTAATTCCACATCATATGGTCCAACTGCAGAATAACTATGCGTTGGGTTTTGTAAGGTAGATGTATTTAATGGACCACTGCCGGGATCACCAAAATTCCAGTTCCAGCCGGTAATAGTACCTGCAGTAATCTTACTGGTATCTAAAAACTGAGCGTAAGTATCACTCAGGCAAACTTCCGGAATAATGAATCCGGCCTCGGGCCTGTAGTCAATAATAACCGGAATTGAAGCAATTGGATTGCTGATACAACCTTTATCGGTAGTAACCGAAAGTGTAACAGTATAAGAACCGGCAGTTGCAAATGTATGGGACGGATTTTGTACGGTTGAAGTATTTAACGGACCACTGCCGGGATCACCAAAATTCCAGTTCCAGTTGGTTAATGCGCCTGAATTGGGTACCGATACATCGGTAAAATCAATGGTACGGGTTTCGCAACTTGGTGCTGTGTATGTGTAGCCAGCTGTTGGTAGTTGATTTACCAATATGCTGCCTGCAAGACTATTTTGAACACAAGTACCTGTTGTGGTAACAGTATAATTAAATGTACCTGCTACCGTTGGCGTACCACTGATGGTGAACACACCACCTGCATACACTCCAGTTACACCGGCTGGTAAACCAACTACACCGGCTCCAGTACCTCCGCCAGAAATAGCGTAGGTAATATTAGTTAAAGTTGAATTGCGGCATAGCTCCTGCGAAGTTGTTGGCGCTGCAGATGTTAAAACAATACTTGCATCAGGATTAACAGTAATGGTACCGGTTGCTGTAGGTATTACACAAGGACCTGTAGTTGATACAGTATATCCATAAACACCTACAACTGTTGGCGTACCTGCAATCGTAATCACTCCGCCTGCAAAAACACCTGTTACACCCGGAGGCAAACCAGCTACACTTCCACCAGTTCCTGTTCCGCCAACGGCGTAAGTAATATTTGTGATTGGTATATTAATACAAATCGATTGATTATTAGTACCCGCTGCTGAGGTTAAGGTTAATGTTCCGTCGCCTGTAACAGTTATAGTACCTGTTGCTGTTGGTATTATACATGGACCAACCGTATTTACGGTATAATTAAATACACCGGCCGCAGTTGGCGTACCAGATATAGTAACAGTACCTCCGGCATAAACACCAGTAATACCAGCAGGAAGACCAGTAACCGTACCACCTGTACCACTGCCGCCAACAGCGTAAGTGATATTGGTTAAGAGCGGTGTATTAATACATAAAGTTTGATTATCTGAACCAGCTGCTGAGGTTAATGCTATTGTGGCATCGGCCGTGACGTTGATTGTACCTGTTGTAAATGGTGTAAGACAAGGACCGGTAGTATTTACCGTATAAGGGAAAACTCCGGCTGCCGTAGGAGTACCTGTAATAGTTACCACTCCACCTGCATAAGAACCGGTTACTCCCGCAGGTAATCCTGAAACGCTGCCTCCGTTACCACTGCCGCCAATGGCATAGGTAATATTGGTTATGGGATTATTTATACAAACTGTTTGGTTATCTGTACCCGCTGCGGAACTTAAAGTAACGGTAGCATCGGGTGTTATGTTAACGGTTATTGATTGTCCTGCAACAGTACGTGTACAAGGAGTGCCTACAGGTAAAGCGTTGGTTACCCCTACCAGATTATAGATAAATGGACCTGCCACGGTTGTTGGTGCGTTAATGGTAGTAACGCCGCCAACACTTGGGAATGGGGTTGTTTGCGTTGCCCCACCATTAATATTATAGTGAAAATAATACTCAGCCGTGCCTAAAGTACCTGTAAAAGTAACGGGTACAGTACCGGTATTTATACACGCTGTAATATTGCCGGCAATAGTTGCATCTGGCAAATCGGGTAAAGTAACAAACTGTACAATTGTATCGCTTAAACAACCGGGTGTGGTAATACTGGAATGTCGTATTTGCTTAACTCCGGGAGTTGTAAAAGTATGAGAAACGGTTCTTAGGGGCGCACTCGGATTTGGTGGCGCATTTGTATATACCGTTGTTGTATTAGTAACCGGATCAAAAAACTCCCACCATTGCCTGTAAGTAGTTTTAGGTAACTGGGGCGTTGTTTCTGTTACAACAACCGGCGCAAGGTAACAGCCGGGAGCTGGTGAAGTAAAACTTGCCGTCGGTGGATCAGAAATCTGTATCGGGAACTCATATTCTAATGATGTACCACAGCCTTCATTGGTACTTCTGTATGCTGTTATTATCAGTGTATCTCTGCCAGCAGTAGTGTAACTATATGTCGTAGGTAAAGAATACCAGTTTACCTGCCTTCCGTTACGGATATTGGTAGAGTCGATGGCAACTACAGGCGGTGCCCCCACTGTACCAGGCACAAATACCGGGAAGTTATTGGGCATGATGGTTGTTCCACTGGTCAGCCTCCATCTCAGTGAATCGTAACGGATTTCAACTGGTGTTGCACTTAGTGTTGAATCGGGAAAATAAACCTTAAATACAAAAGGAGAATTGGTACAAACTGATGGGGATGTTTCTATTCCATAGGTTGTTTCCAGTTCTAGTTGTTGGGTAAGATCACGAACGTTGGTACCGGCAGAATATGCATAAGATTCAAACTGCCCACCTTGAAAACCGTAAGCAATTGCATTAAATCCGCTATCACATGCTAATAATTTTGAACCCGATACAGGAGTCAAAAACCTATGCGTTAAATATGAAAAACCCGGTATATTAGGCGCAGCTACAAAAGGCGTAGTAGGTGCCACTCCGTTAATTCTAAAACTTGCCGCACCGGCAGTTTTTACCAGTACGTTAAGCCATTGCCTGTCTATATTTTCCTGAGTGGAAGTGAAAATGGTAATATTACTTATATTTTGTTCAATTGGGTTTAGTATAACCATATCCGGATCGCCATGTCCGCTACCCGAACAATCTCTTTTTTGAGCATATTGAGCCACCAAAATTGGACGGTTGGCAACGATACTACTGGGTTGAGTTAATACAATTGGATTTGAAACAAAAGTTGTAGGATAAATTTGTCCCGCATTTATAGTAGCAACTGCAGCCCCATTAATTGTAATTGTTGTATTGTCTTCAGATGCCATTATCCTGTATGGATTTCCATTAGGGTAATCGCCAAAAGGTATAAAACCGAAGTTCTTACCCCAACTTGTTACCGGGTAAGCTTGTTGAAACAATGGGTCATATGAGTTTTGTCCACCGGTGCATCCACTAATATTCATAGTTAACGCAGAACTTCCACTAAAAACAGCAATTGGGTTACAACCACCAGAACCACTGGCAATTGATTCAATTACTGAACCGGTAATATCCTGATCAGCCTGATACTGATAAATATCACCAACATTGGGAAAACTAACAGTAAAAGGTACTTGAAGTACGCCATTAAATCGTGGTGTTATGGTTACATTGGTACCAGGTTTAGTCGCAATTATTTGAAATTGAGATTTTGCTACGCCTGTTCCTAACTGAGTAAAGCTTGTAGCAAAGTACTTTTTGCCAAGTACGTTTGTAGGTAATAATAATGTTGAAGCGCTTCTTGCAGCACCATATTGCTGTGCATAAGCTACAACAGGCGGCATCCCAGCGTTAACGGCAACTCTAATAGATTTTCGACCAATAACACCAGATTCTCCATTACTTATATGTGCATTAGCATAAGGTATTGCTATGGGTGTAATTCCATTAGCCGCCACATTAAAAGTTGTGGAAAATGAACCATCACTTAGTGCAACAGTACCGCTGCTAGCTAAATCGGAGGTAATCCAAATGGTAAATTGAGCCAAATTAGACCCACTGGGTACGTGTGCCGGAAAGCACAACCAAAATTCTTTTCCTTTGTTACTAAAGTCCTGTGCAGACGCTACAGAAAGTGATAAAACAGTAATGAAGAGAAGTACAATTTTTCTCATGTTATTTTGGTATAAAGTTGTTTTACGCAATATAATTAATAAACCCGATTACGGGATGCTGCTTCAGGGGGATTCGTTGCCTCACTAGGATAAAAGAAATTAACAGCTTTTGCACAGGAAAAAGGAAAATCAAATATAGCTATTAAAAACGAAAATATTCGCTTTTGGAAACGTCTATTTTGGAGGATAATTGACCTAAAAAAAGTAACTAAAAACGGTTTAATTTTGCGCATGTTATTTTCATAAAAAAGCAAAAGAGCCACATAGAAATGCAGCTCTTGTTAAGAATCTTTCGATTCTGTAACCCCCAAAGAAAACA
>JBBKXU010000103.1:0-8931 GCA_037969645.1 Ferruginibacter sp.
GATCTAATAAGGCCTGCCAGGGAAGATGGACAGATTTTATTCTTTAAAGTGCCGCCACATCTTGAAAAGCCTTACGACAACCGTTATTTTACGGCGCTTTGTACACAGGCAGTTGAAGATGTAGAATTACTTGAAGGAAGCGGCCCAGCGCTTCACCGTCTTTACAATAATTATGATGCACCAAGGAATCAGCCTTTGTTTGTGAACATAAGCAACAAAGTAAAAGATGATACTACTTACCAGGCTGTTCCAAAAACAAAGAACAGTCAATTTGAAGATGCGCTGAAAAAAGGTAATTATTATGCCCCTTTGTTTGAGGACAGTATTTGTGATGGCAGTGTAAATGCTGAAATAAGTTCGATAAGAACTGATAAATTGAAACTGGCTGGTATTAAATGCCTGCCTGCGTTTTCAATTGTTACTGCGCCCGATTTTTTTCCGCAGGTTGACCCGCTTGATTTTGAAAATTATGACCTTGCCCCCGGCTTTAGTAAAGAAAGTCATTTTTATGAAGGAGGTGTGGCCAGTTTGGCGACCGCCCGTATTAAGCCAAACCCAAAAATGATAAATACAAAGGCTGATAGTACTTCCGATACCTACCTGGCTGTTTTATCTGGTGCTAAAAAAGATAAAACAGGTATTTCAATAGACAGGCTTGCAGTGTATAAAAACCCGGCATCGGAAAAAGGATATGAAATGTCTGGGTTCTTACCCGATGTGGCTTCTTCGGTTTTTGCACCGGGCTGGGATGTTACTTATTGCGGGCTTAAAAATGATATTTACATTGGAACCGAAGGGCTCGGCTCTCCGTTTATTGAAGACATGAAATTTTGCTCAGCGTTAAACGGCATGTGGCCCGCTACTTCGCCGGATGCTTCCCGTACTTACCAAGGCTCAAACGAGGCCGACTACCGCAACCCTACTGCTGTACCGCTGCTAGATCGTGAGATTGGCATATGTGGTGCCGGCCCTGCAGGTAAAGCTCATGAATCATGGGGTTGGGATGGCGAACAGGGACCTTATCTTGAAAAGAACCGTGGCAGTTGGAAGGTCAATTTCACCGACCTTGGCCGTGCCGATGCAGTTAACAATGCATTGGATGGTAAAATAGATATGTCGCAATTAAGAACACTCACAAGCGGTGAGTTAATACAGCGCATGGAATGTTTGAAAATTTGTATCAAAACACTACCACCTAAAAACTTCCGTGCCGAGTTTAAAGGCACAGTTACTGGCTACACTTATCTGTGGTTAGTGAGCGCCGAAAAAGTAAACTGGGGTAAAGAAGATGCGGTCGCACTTGGCATTCCTGAAGACTTGGTTGGTAATGATAAAGATTGGATAACACGTAAGGAAAATGCAAAGGTTAATGGCGAAGGCTATCTCTATGTTTTTGCCAACTCTGTTGCAGATAAAGAAGATGTTGCAAAAGATTGGGATACCGATTTAAAAAGAAGGAGACTAGCGGTTGACGGCGAGCAAATTTATATTTGTCAGGTAACCAGCAATGCAGAAGCCGGTAAAAAAATAGCCTGGGCGCAGATAAAAAGAAATGGAATTATAAACTGGCAGACAAAATAACCGCCCTTGCAATTTGATGTTATTATTATAGGTTCGGGCCCGGCTGGTTGTGCTGCTGCTATCAGTTGTAGACAACTGCAATTAAATACGCTGATAATTGCGGGTGAAGATAAAATTGATGCTACTGAATATCAACCATCAGAAAGCGTTCATCCCGGTGTACTGCCGCTGCTTTCACAATTACATGCTGCACATTGCATCAATATTGCTTCTCAAGGCATTTATGAAGGTATTAGTGTGAATGATGAATACAAAGCGTTAGGCGAAGATGAGAACGGCCCATGGCAGGGCCATCATATCAACCGAAAATTATTTGATGCTGCGTTTTTACAAGCTGCTATTGAACAGGGAGTAACTGTTATAAAGGATGATGCAGTTAAAGATATTATTGTAACCGGCGAACGCATCACAGGTATAGCAACAAACTCGGGCAAAAACTATAATTGCAAATACCTAATTGATGCCAGCGGGCATAAACATGCCGCCGGCAAACAATTAAAATTTAAAGAAACGTTTTTCTCAGCGCCGTTGGCAGTTTGGACAGGTGTTACTAAAAATATTCCGGCAGACTCTTCACTTTTCAAAAAAAAATACACAAGATTTATTCCCAAACAAAACGGATGGACATGGCTTGCCCCCGAACCGCCAGACCGTTGCACCTGGACAAGATTGGAAATAAAAGGCAAGCATGAATTTTTACCGCCTGACGAATTGCAACCGTATTCCAACGAAGAAAAAATAAAAAAAACGAACCGGCGATGGCGGGTTTTCAGGCCGGTATGTAAGGAAGGTATTTTATTGTGTGGCGATGCTGCGGGCATTATTGATCCTGCTGCAGGGCAGGGTATATTAAATGCAATCCTCGCTGCAACCATGGCTGCCAAAACAGTAAAGAACTGTATTGCTAATCCCGATTTTGAAGCACTATATCTTGCAGGATACGACGAATGGTTTATAAATAACTATGAAGACAAAATGAATCGCCTGAAACATTTTTATACGCTTCATGGCATTGCCCTATTCGACGGAAAGTGAAATAAAAATCATACATGTTAACGTGCTATGCAATTAAAAAAGCTGTCAAGGTGAGCCTGTCGAACCCGGATTCCTGGCATTAACCCGCCTTAGACAAGCTCAGGCTGACACCCTAATAATTTGAACCAAGATGCTTTAGAATACAGAGGATTCGCTACATATGGCAAGAAAGATAGAATGCGGATTTAATCGAATTTTTTCTTTCCAATCTCAATAAAAGGATAAACAAACTACAGCACGCCCCTTAATCCGGGGTGTTTTAGCAGTATATCTTTGTTGAAATATTTTTCCAGCATTCTTCTGAAGTCTTCCAGAAACTTTACATTATCGAGATTTCTATCAGCTTCCCAATGTGGCAATTCTACCATGCGTTTATCTAACGCAATATCAAGATATTTTAAAGACTCAGCAGGCACTTTACCAACGCTGTATGCAGCGCCAAGGTTATAATAACCCCAGTAATCATCTGGCAATAAAGCAATCTGGGTTTTAAACATGGCAATAGCTTCACCAATTTTTTTCTGCTTTAACATAGAATATCCTAATCGCTCAATTACATCCTTTTGAGTTTTATTTATCTGGTAGGCCTTGTTATAATAGTGTTCGGCTTCTGCATATTTTTCTAATTGCAGATAATAAACGTCGGCAGTGTTTTTATAACCGGCCCATTCGTTTGGTAAATAAGCATTGTATTTCTTAAACGAAGCAATCGCATCTTCACTTTTGTTCTGCACCATATAAATAGTACCCATGTTAAAATATACATTGGCATTACCTGGTTGCAACTGAATTACCTTTTGGTAATCGACTAAGGCGCCGTTAACATCTTTCATGGCGTATTTTGCATTACCCCGGCTTAGTACCGCAACAGCATTTCCCGGTTCGTACTGTATTGCTTTGTCGAAATATTTTATAGCAGCAGCATAATTATTCTTATTACTCTCAATAGAACCTCTACCCAAATAACCATCGGCATCATCAGCTTTTAATTCAATACATTTTGCATAGTCCTTTTCTGCAGCATCATAATTTTTTAACGCAATCTGTACCGTTGCACGGTTTTTAAAAGCTCGGTAATATACCGGGTCACTTTGAATAGCTTTGTTATAATCATTTAAAGCTGCTGTAAAATTATTAAGGCGATAATAAACCATGCCCCGGTCGTTATACGCATTGCTATAAGCGGCATTCAATGCAATTGCGCTGCTATGGTCCTTAATTGAACCATCATAATCTTTCAACGCATATTTTGCAAGGCCGCGGTTATGTAGTGCTTTTTCATTTTTAGGATCAAGTTGCACCGCTTTATTAAAATCGGCCAATGCCGCTTCGTAATTTCTGGCGTTAAATTTTGCAAGACCCTGGTTATTAAACTCAGTGGAACTTTGTGCCCATAACGGTCCTACGCAAATTGCAAAAGCAATAAATAACAATAAACTAAACCTGTTTTTCATA
The DNA here is from genome assembly GCA_037969645.1 of Ferruginibacter sp. Classification (GTDB taxonomy): domain Bacteria; phylum Bacteroidota; class Bacteroidia; order Chitinophagales; family Chitinophagaceae; genus Ferruginibacter. Next base: position 4,072 of record JBBKXU010000103.1, read on the forward strand.
TAATTTCGATATAAGTGAACACTTAAGTGCAGTATGAAAGATACGATTTTATCTTTTCATCATCAAAGCCTTTGCAAAGAACGTTCCACAATTTGCTTTTCGAAAAAAACTTAACTTCGTTCCATGGCAAAAACTCCTTCTACAATGATAGCGTTGGGTACTAAAGCCCCTGCTTTTACACTAACAGATACTGTTTCAGACAAACAAATATCACTTAATGAAATTAAAGGCGATATAGCAACTGTCATTATGTTCATCTGCAACCACTGCCCTTTTGTATTGCATGTAAATGATGAACTGGTAAAACTGGCTAACGATTGTCAGCCGAAAAACATAAATTTTGTAGCCATCAGTGCGAATGATGTGGCTACACATCCGGATGATGCGCCGGACAAAATGAAAGCGGTGGCTTTACAATTAAAATATCCTTTCCCTTATTTGTATGATGAAACACAGGAAGTGGCTAAAGCTTATGACGCCGCCTGCACTCCTGATTTTTTTATCTACAACAAAAACATGGAACTTGTTTATCGTGGGCAATTAGATGACTCCCGGCCGGGCAACGGCATTGTAGTGACCGGTAAAGACATCCGCAACGCTTTAGATTGTTTGATAAATGGTCAATCAATTTCTGACGAGCAAAGGCCAAGCATTGGTTGTAATATTAAATGGAAATAATTACGATGAGCCAACCCTATATTATACCGGCCCAAACAAGAATCGGCCATGTGCATTTAAAAGTTGCCGACATAAATCGCTCTCTTGAATTTTATTGCGGACTATTAGGTTTTGAACTGACTACCAAGTACGGCGCCGACGCAGCTTTCATTTCTGCAGGTGGTTATCATCATCATATAGGCTTAAACACCTGGTACAGCAAGGGTTTGCCGGCTGCAAAAGCAAATTCTGTTGGTTTGTTTCATACAGCTATTGTTTACCCAGCCCGTAAAGACCTTGCGGTTATTTATAAAAGATTAATGCAAGAGAATTATCCGCTGACTGGCGCAGCCGATCACGGTGTATCTGAAGCTTTATATTTAAATGATCCTGATGAAAATGGTGTTGAACTTTATTGGGACCGTCCAAAAGAGCAATGGCCCAAAAAGGAAGATGGGTCAATTGAAATGTTTACTCTTGCTCTTGATCTTAAAGCACTTTTAAAAGAAATTGACTAGTAACAGGGAGTTATTATTAATAGTTAAAGCTTAATTCTAAACGCAAAAAAAGGGAGTATTTTAAACTCCCCTTTCTTTCATTTAAACCTAACTCAAATTACTGAACTATACTAACAACAACCCATTTGGCATCTTGGCCGGGTGCTGTAACCAATAACCTGTAAGTGCCTGTGGGCAAGCCTTGTACGGGCAAAGCCTGAACACCCGATGTTTTGATTGAATATTTTTTTACAGCGACACCCAGTGAATTAATCAGGCTGGCTTCTGTGCCTGTTGATACTGTTCCAATGATATCAATATTAATAAACTGCCTGGCAGGGTTTGGATAAACACTGATGCCATCAGTAACATCGGTATTTATCATTCTGATTAAAGAATTGGCAAACTTTCCATCCTGATCAACCATTTTTAAACGGTAAAAGTTTTTACCTGGCGAAGGATTGAAATGTTGTGCCTGGTAAGTTTTATAACCGCCGGTTGCAGCAACGGTCATTATTTTAGTAAACGAACTGCCGTTAGTACTCCACTCAATCTCATAGTGCTTCACATTAATCTCTTCACCTACCTGCCAATTTAAATCCGTTTTTTTATTGTTGTATCTGGCGGTAAAATCTACCAGTTTTACCGGTAATGCGCCAAAAGTATAACTGTAATCAAAAGGAACAGCATTCGGTCCTACATGAAAGCTATCAATAGCACTGATATAGATAGGATCATTACCACGATACTCATCTGCGCCAATATCTTTTATACCTGTTCTTGATTGCTTTTCATAATCCAAACCAGCATAGGCATAAGTGCCCGTTGCTGCATCAATGGCCGGACTGCCTATTTGTAATCTTAACACACTGTATGCCTTTGTAAGGTTGCAATTTACAACAGGTGTATCGCAGGTCGGCTGCACCATCATAGGATTAACCACCGTTATCTGCGGTGCAGTATACGCCATACCAATAGAAGATGTACCGGTTGGATACATAATATTGCTGTTGAACGCTACACCCGCCAGCGAAGCTGCACTGTAAGACTTTATAATTGGGTTCAGATTTTCCACCACAATATTATTAGATATCTGGCAGTTTATTGGAGCCTTATTATAATTGCCGTTATTGGTGTAACCAATCTCAATATTGGAAAAATTATTCACCAGTGTATTAAACGCCACAACCACATTCTCTGGCACAAAATGAGCATCTAACTGGGTTGAGTTATTAAACACATCACCATTGGTAATGGTAATGGCTGCATCCCAACGCTCACCTGATAAACCAGAGAAATAATTATTAATGATCTTATGATCTTTCCCATAAACTCTGATACCTCCAGTTCCGTTTGTGCCGTCAGTTTTGCCTTCTCCAAAGAAAAAATTGCCTTCCACAGTACTGCGGTTACCATGCCTAAGCGACAGTGTCCCGAGGCAACGCAGGAATGTATTGTAACGTACAGTATTATCGCATGATTTGATAGAAACAATTTCCGGATCTCCATCACAATCCTGGAAAAGATTGTATTCAATGGTGGTAAACCCGCTGCTCATCGAAAGTGTACTCACGCCCACTCTGATACATTCCTTCTCATTAGTAGCACGGGGTGTGTTGTTTTTAAACCAGTTGTAATTGATGGTATCGTATTTGGTTTGTTGATCAATATTACCATCCATCTTTATGAAGTTGCCGGTTTGAGTTTTGCCGTCAAAAATATTATGGTCAATGCGGTTATAACCCGATCGCAATGGTATAGGGCTTTGGTATGTATCACCAATATATATCCAGGTGCAGGATGAGGTTTCGTTATAATTGAATGTATTGCCGGTGATACGCACTTTACTGCAGTTTTCTAATTTGATACCGGTAGATACACCTGTACTCTGAAAAAGAAATCCTTTAATAATGACGTGCTTAAGATCTCTGAATACTAATGACGTAGAACCGTTCAAAATAGCTCCGCCCGGATTTTTTGCATAAATAACGATAGGCCTCGATTCGCAGCCCGAACGGGTAATAGTATAACTGCTGAAATTATAGCTACCATCATTTACCTCAAGTGAATCACCAGGATTCATAGCCGTTAATGCCGATTTAAAATTGGTAACATTTGTTATTACTCTTTTTACTGCCGGCAAATTATTCACAGTAATATCGGCACCAAAACTAGTTGCATTCTGCACGGTAAAGCTTTTAGGATTTTGTGTTCCCGATAAGTCACCCGTCCAGCCACTAAACAAATAGCAGGCATCGTAACTAACTGTTGCTGTTACAGGCGTTTCTTTATAATACATATTTCCCGATACAGGTGCCGGATTTAAAGAAATGGTACCGTTTGCAGGTTGTGTAACAGCTACAGCATACAATGGCGGTGGGTTTGCGGGATCAACACTTACGTCGGCGCTAAATGCCATATTGCCTAATACGGTAAAATTTTGTACCAATGCAGTACCCGAAAGATCACCTGTCCAGCCATTATTCATATACCCTGCAGGCAGCGTTAAAGTTGCAGTTACCGATTGATTTAAATTATAAGGACCGGCGGGATTTAATACAATGCTGCCGAAAGCAGGTTGCGTAACTGTTATTGTTCTTACTGTTGATGAACCACCAAAAGGAACATCAGGTATTGCTGTTGTACCTACATAAATATCATCTACTGCTATGTTTGAAGTAGAAAGAGAAGTCTCCGAAACATTTGTCAACCGCAATGAATGGAACTCTTTTATACCAGCAACCCTTGTGCCGCTGGCTGTTGGCGTATAAGTTTCCCTGAAACTAAAATCGGTGGCATTTACCACGGCGTTAACGGCTACTTTATATTTTTCGGCAGCAAAATCAACTTTTACCGATATCCTAATCCATTGGTCGGCTACCCAGGTGCCAATATTTACGGCAGAACCGCCATTGTAAGCCCTTATCAGTTTTGTTCCATCCACGGTAAAATCAATCATGAAAATTCTTTTGGAACTGCCTCCATACAAATCATATCCGTTGATCACAAAATTTGATGTGCCGATCGTAGCCGGGTTAACCCAAAAATCGCCATACACATCGCCGGTGATACCTGGTACGCTTCCGCTATAAGGAATCTTATTAAGTAAGAAGGCCGAAGCAGTGGTTACAATATTTACCGATTGTGTGCCAGTGTGTGCTTTTGTCGTATAAACCGTGCCTGTTGCAGCAGTACCAGAAAAAGTCCAGCCATTTTGATTGTGCAGATTACCAACTGCATATGCCGGAGATTCTGAACTTTCAAAAGATGTTTGAATGGCAGTTTGCGCATGTAACTGTACAAAGCAACATAACAAAAACACTAAAGGCAAAAGAGCAATTTTCTTCATAATCAATATTTAAAAAAGTGAAAAACTGCGATTGCCCGAAGAAATGAAGGAGTGACTAAAAAAGGGTAAGATGGTTTTTAATAAGGATTGGACAGTTATCTGGTTTTATCATCTTTCAAGCAATCGAGAGCTAAAATATGCTTATGGATGATTGTTCACCGAATTTATACACTAGAAAATGATAAAGAATATTTAAACTTTCGGCAGGAATCTTAAATATAGGCTAACAAACTAACCACTATTTTGATATACTGCTAAAGAGAACGTTACCGGAAACGGTACCGGTAATATTATCGGAAATTGAATAATATAAGCGAAAAACAGGTTAGTCTTCGCTATTTCCGCCTTTTCGACCGC
>JBBKXU010000104.1:0-4044 GCA_037969645.1 Ferruginibacter sp.
GGACAAGACTGGATTGATTTTAAAGTGAATAATAAAATTAATTTCAGAGTTGATAGCGTGGAATCTGGTTTGATTTCAGCAATTGAATCTACATTCAGGAATAAACAATAATAAAGAACTGGTTAAAAAAGCACACTCACCGATAATGAACATTAGGCACTAAAAAATAAATTTATGAGACATTCCACCAACCGCCGTATTCGCCGCCGCCCTGCAGGCCGGGAGGCCGCCGCACACAACAAAGAAAACCAACAGGAACAACAGTTCTTTGGTGAAACCATGCATGAGTCGTTTTTTAAACCTCCTACAGCACTGCAGCAACCCGCTGTTCAACGCAAATGCGATGATTGCGAAAAGGAAGAAAAAGTGCAAAAAAAGGAAGACAAAAAAGAAGAAGACCAGCAAGTTCAAAAAAAGGGAAACGACTCAACAGTTTCAGCAGGAACGCCGTCATCTTATACTAATAATTTATCCGGTAAAGGAAACCCGTTGCCAAAATCTGCACAACAGTTTTTTGGAGCCAGAATGGGATACGACTTTAGCGACGTAAAAGTACATACCGACAAAGATGCAGCGGATTCGGCAAAAGCAATTCATGCAAAAGCATATACATTGGGCAACAACATAGTGTTTAATGAAGGTGAATATAACAGTGAATCAAACGAAGGAAAAAAACTGATGGCGCATGAATTAACGCATGTTATGCAGCAACATAAAAAACAAGTTCATCGCAAGCAGGCTGATGAAGAAACCAAGACAGAGGAATTGTCTCCCAACGAAATAGATCAACCTCAAAAAGAGGAACTGGCTCCCGTTTTTGTTGCAGGCGTAGGAACCAACACAGAGAATAAAATAGCTTTTGCCAATTGTGAGGGAGTGAGCGTAGAGGGAAATACTGTCGCTAACTACGATCATGGAACCTACTCGGCAAGCAGCAGTTCTGTTACTAAAGCTGAGAGTTGCGATGGCTGTACCGAAAATGATTGTCTGACAATTGTTGGAACTGTTCAGTCTATATTTCAGGCAGCCCCGGTTGTTACACTGCCAAATGTTCCCGCCGGATTAAATGAATGTGAGCATACTGTAGTTCAGTCTTTTATTGATGGTACGTTAAGCCAGCATGAACAACAACATGTAGCGGCATTTAATACGTACAACGGAACTGTGGTAACGCCGTTTTCGTACACGGGCTGCCGGGCGGGTTTTGACGCCCATATATTAGCGATGCACAATAGGATTGAAGCTGCACGTGTTATCAGCGCCAATATATTAAGTGATGCATTGGATCCGTTTAATCCTACAATTCCATGTGAATGCCCCGACCCGGAACCTGAACAAGCTCCGGAAGCTGATACAGAAACCAAATAAAAAGTTTAAATTTAAAAATGCTTCGTTCAATTAAGAAAAATACTAATCCACCAATAGCTGTTGAGTCAGCCGCTGATGAACTGCGACAGATCATCAGTCAAAGAATGCAGTCACATTTTGGCCAGATAGAATTTGATTTTGATTCTTTTGTTTTGGAACAATTTAATGGCAACCTGATTAAAGAATACATTATAAAACAGTTGCCCAAATTACCAACGGCAGAGGAGTGGGTTATCTTAATTTCGGCACTAGTGCCACATCTGCAACCCAATTTCTTTGAAACCATTATAGCAGAGCAATTGCCCAATGGCGGCGACTTTCCGGAATTTGGCGGAATAAGGGGAACTAACCACCGCAGCCTTTTACCCACCGGCGAAACTATCCAGTTTATTTTGGCTGGAACAAGTATTCAGGAACGTTTGCAGGTTCACCGTTATTTTTCCGAAGATCATTTCTTTTTTGCAAATAATATACTTTGGCTCGAGCCTGTTAAAGAAGGGGAACCAAAAATGAGCGGAAGAATAATCTTAGCACAAGACTGGGTAGATAAAATATTATTTGATAAAGAAACAGCTCCCCGCTTCGGCCTTGATTTTCCGGCCAAGAAAATAATAACAAATATGGAATGGGACGATGTGGTTTTACATGCGCACACGCTGGAACAGGTGAATGATATCAGCGTTTGGTTAAAATTTAATCACCATGTACAAGATGATAAGAATCTGGGAAGAAAAATAAAACCTGGTTATCGTGTACTTTTTTATGGCCCTTCGGGCACTGGTAAAACATTAACAACAGCATTGCTGGGCAAGCAGTTTGGCAAAGATGTGTATCGTATCGACCTTTCTCAAATCGTTTCAAAATTTATTGGCGAAACAGAGAAGAACCTCGAAACCGTTTTTCGAAAAGCCGAAACCAAAGAGTGGATTTTATTTTTTGATGAAGCCGATGCTTTGTTTGGTAAACGAACCAATGTAAGCAGCGCTCATGATAAATATGCTAACCAGGAAGTGAGTTATCTTTTGCAGCGGGTAGAAGATTACCCGGGACTTTTAATACTGGCATCAAATTTTAAAAGCAATCTTGATGACGCTTTCCTGCGCCGTTTTCATTCATTGGTGCATTTTCCAATGCCGGTTACATCAGAACGTTTAACACTCTGGCAAAAATCTATGCCCGAAAATTTGGCTTTAGATCCTTCGGTTGATTTAAAAGAGTTGGCAGCAAATTATGAAATGACTGGTGCATCCATTTTGAATGTAGTGCATTTTGCAACCCTGCAGTGTTATGCCCGAAACGATAAAACTATCCGGCAGAATGATCTGCTTCAGGGAATTAGAAAAGAATTTTTTAAAGAAGAAAAATCTTTCGCTTAATACCAGCTGCTTACTTCAGGCAACGCTTTTCTTTGAATATCCGGCACCCAACATTCATTAGCCGCATATCCTACCGGCACCAATAAAAAAGGTTTTTCATTTACCGGCCGCTTTAAAACTTTACTTAAGAAATTCATGGGACTAGGTGTATGAGTTAGTGCTACCAGCCCGGCATTATGAATGGCTGCCAATAAAAAACCACAAGCTAATCCGCAGCTCTCGGTGGCATAATATGTATTTGACTTTTTTCCTTCGGTATCTAAATCATAGCTCTTTTTAAAAACGATGATGAGATAAGGAGCTATTTCTAAAAATTCTTTTTTCCAATCTGTTTGTAATGGCAGCAAATCATTCTTCCAGTCTTCGGGCATACGGCCATTATAACTTTCAAACTCTTCTTTTTCAGCTTCTATGCGAATTTGTTTTTTTATCTCGGGATTGCTCACCACACAAAAGGTCCAGGGTTGTTTATGAGCGCCGCTGGGTGCGGTAGATGCCGCCATTATAATATTTTCAATAACAGCTTTTGGCACCGGTTTGTCCAAAAAATCACGGCAGGTTCTTCTGCTATCCATCCATTCAGTAAAGGATACAGCTCTTTTCGCCATTTCATCAGCATCATATGTTTCTCTGCTGAATTTTACAAAAGGATAACCATTTATCAGTTTTATGTTTTTCATAAAGCTATTTTACCGAAATTTACCCATATTAAATTAGATTAAATGAAGAAATCAATTATTTTATTTTTTGGAGCATTATGTTTTCAATTGATAAGTTTTGCACAGACTGATCGCTGGCAACAGGGAGCTAAATACAAAATGGATATTGATGTAGATGTAAATACAAACAGGTTTACTGGAAAGCAGCGGCTTGAATACAGCAATAATTCACCAGTAGTTTTAAATAAAGTGTTTTACCATTTGTATTTTAATGCTTTTCAACCCAACAGCAGTATGGATATAAGAAGCCAGGAGTTGGGAAAAGTATTGATAAATAAAAGGCAAGATTGGGACGGCAGGGTTAAAGACCGTATTGCAAATTTGCAACCGGATGAAATAGGTTATCAGAAAATTATTTCCCTAAAGATGAATGGTGTTCCTCAGCCGCTTAAATATCATGAAACTATTTTAGAAGTGTTATTAACCAAATCAATTCCCGCAAAAAGCAAAGTTGTTTTTGAAATGGAATTTGAAGCACAGGTTCCGTTGCAGATTCGGCGCAGCGGAAGAGATAACCCTACAACCGGTGTAAGGTTAAGTATGAGCCAATGGTATCCTAAAATGTGTGAATACGATTATGA
>JBBKXU010000105.1:0-11921 GCA_037969645.1 Ferruginibacter sp.
GCAGAAATACTTTACCATTAACACCGGTTCTATAACCTGGAACGGTGACCCGTATGAAGCACAAATTAACCTTGATGCTGAATACCTGGCCTACAATGTTGACCTGAGCAGCCTGACTACCAGCCGGGGAAAATTCCAGGTAAAATCCAACCTGAACATCATTGCACACCTGACTAATACGTTAAGCGCACCAAAAATTACTTTTGAATTTGAGTTTCCGCAAAATCAACAAACAGATTATTCAAAAGATCCGATTCTGTTGGAAAACCTGAAAAAATTCTCGAAAGATGAGAATGAACAAAACAGGCAGGTTGCCTCTCTCCTGCTGTTCAATACATTCATGAATGATAATAACGGCGGCTTCGGTGCCTCCACGGCATCTTTTTTATCGGGTACGGCCGGGCAGGTAATTTCGGGATTTTTAAACAACCAGCTAACGCGGGTTTTTCAAAAACTCTTTAAAGACCCAACCATAACGCCCTATATTTCTTTTAACTCAAACTATAATTTAACCAGTACCGAGTTAATAAATGCATTAGAAGCTTCCGGAAATTTTGGATTTAAAAAAGCATATATAAACGGAAGACTGGTGGTTTCATTGGGTGGCAATATAGACTATAACAATCCCTACATTTTACAGGCCCGTAACACCAACGTATTACTAACTCCCGATATCACCATTGAGTATCTGTTAACTAAAGACGGGAAATTAAGAATTGTAGGATTCAACAGAACCGTGGTGGATGCTACATTAGGGCAACGTAACAGAACCGGTGTACGATTAAGCTATAGCAGAGATTTTGATAAGTATACAAAAGCCGAAAGAATACAACGCCGTGAAGAACGTGATAAAATAAAAGCCGAAAAAAAGAAATAAGTATCGTTTCCGCTAGCCTCCGCCCAACTAAGAACTAAAAACTAAGAACTAAGAACTAAGAACTAAAAACTAAAAACTTCTACCTCCTATCTCCCTTCTCCTAACTACGAGCTACTCAGAATCTCATGCCCCATCTTATCCTTCTTCGTCTGTAAATATTTTTCGTTATGCGGATTAGATGCCATTTCAATCTGAACATTATCAACTATCTCTAAACCATAGCCTAACAGGCCAACACGCTTGCGGGGATTATTACTCATCAGTTTCATTTTACTTACACCCAGGTGGCGTAATATCTGTGCACCTACACCGTAATCCCTTTCGTCCATTTCAAAACCAAGTTCAAGATTTGCCTCCACAGTATCTCTGCCCTGCTCCTGCAGTTTATAGGCTTTAAGTTTATTAACCAGTCCAATGCCACGCCCCTCTTGATTCATATAAAGTACCACGCCTTTTCCGGCTTCTTCCACCATTTTCATGGCATGATGCAGTTGATCGCCGCAGTCGCAACGCAGAGAACCGAGTATATCACCCGTCATACAACTGCTATGCACCCTTACCAACACGGGCTCATCTTTCTTCCACTCACCTTTTTTTAACGCCATGTGAATTTCGCCGGTATTGAGTTGCTCAAAAGCAATCAACTCAAAAACACCAAATTTGGTTGGCAGTTGCACCCGCACTTCTTCCTTAATAAGCGTTTCTTTCTTAAGGCGGTATTCAATCAAATCTTTTATAGAGATCAGTTTAAGATCAAACTTCTTTGCAATTTCTTTAAGCTGAGGCAGGCGGGCCATGCTGCCATCTTCGTTCATTATTTCAACCAGCACACCTGCAGGTTCAAAACCCGCTAGGCGGGCCATGTCAATAGTAGCTTCGGTATGGCCGGTGCGGCGTAAAACACCGCCTTTTTTTGCCCGCAAAGGAAAAATATGTCCCGGTCTGCCAAAATCTTCGGGTTTGGCATCGGATTTAATCAAAGCCTTCACTGTCTTAGATCTGTCGTGAGCCGAAATACCCGTTGTACAACCATCTCCCAGCAAATCAACACTTACGGTAAAAGCTGTTTCGTGTAATGAAGTATTGTCCATCACCATCGGTTGCAGGTTAAGCTCCTGGCAACGTTCTTCGGTAATGGGCGCACAAATCAGCCCACGGCCATGTGTACTCATAAAGTTGATTACTTCGGGCGTTGCATTTTCGGCGGCAGTAATAAAGTCACCTTCATTCTCCCTGTCTTCATCATCAACAACTATTATAAGTTTACCATTTCTAATATCTTCAATGGCACTTTCTATACTATCTAACATAAGTCTGATTTGAGCGGCAAAGTTAATAAGAATTAAAGTGTGGCTCTTTCGGTTTTGGTAAAACTTTGTTGCAGCAACAATACAGACTTCTATAAGTTTGTACAGAAATCAGTGCCATGCAAATTTTGCTGGGCCCTTAAAACGGCGTATCAAGCCGGTTTTTAACCCGTTATTCCGGTTTCCAAAACTCCTTTGTATGCGCATTTTCAGAATAATACAGGGGTATCTTTTCGGGAGCTGAGATAGCAAAATATCAGCCCCATACAAATCCCAATAATTTGTTAATAAAAGTTCGCAGAATTCGGCTTTTATTTAGTTTCTTTGCCCCCGTAAAACAAACTATTATGAGAATAAGAAAAATTGTCTCTTTAATGATTGCTTTAATGGCAATTTCATTTATTTCCCTGGCTCAAACTACTACCAGTAATATGAGCGGATCTGTAAAAACTTTGGCCGGTACAGATTTAGCCGGAGCTAGTATCATTGCTACACATGAACCAACTGGTACTGTGTACACCACCACAACAAGAAAAGGTGGTATTTTTTATATTGCAAATATGAACCCGGGTGGTCCATATACAGTTACTGTAAGTTTCGTAGGGCATAAGACGATAACCAGGGATGGTTTAAGTCTTTCATTGGGCGAAACCTCAAACGAAAATTTTCAGATGTTGGAAAATGCCAGCAATTTATCAGAAGTAGTAGTGGTAACTAAAGCTACTCAAACCTCGGGTAAAGGTGGTACCGAAACCAACATAGGCCGCGATAAGATGGCCAACTTGCCTACTGTGGGCAGAAACATTGCAGATTTTTTAAGGTTTGTACCTCAGGCTAAAATCACCGGCGACGGTGGTGTTTCTATAGCAGGTCAAAATAACCGTTACAACTCTTTTTACATTGATGGTGCGGTTAATAACGACGTATTTGGTTTAGCTGCTTCGGGCACTAACGGAGGCCAGGCCGGTATTGCACCAATTTCAATTGATGCCATCGACCAGTTTCAGGTAGTACTTGCGCCATACGATGCGTCTTTAGGTAACTTTACCGGTGGAGGAATTAACGCCATCACCCGTAGCGGTACTAACAATATGACCGGTTCGGTTTACTACTTTTTCCGTAACGAAAGATTATCTGGTAAACAACCGGGTGTTGACAAATCTATAGCAAGAGGGCTTTCCAATTTTTCTAACAAAACAATAGGTTTCCGCGTTGGCGGTCCAATTATCAAAAACAAGCTGTTTTACTTTATTAGCGGAGAAGTGCAGAGAGATAAAAGACCTCAGCCATCTGATTTTTCAACCTACACAGGTACATCTAATCAGGCTAGTATCGAAGGTCTTGTTGCCCGTTTGAAATCAACTTATGGCTACGATCCGGGAGGATACATTGATAACCCCGAAACTGTTGAAGCCAACAGGGTTACTGCAAAAATTGACTGGAATATTAGTGCAAAGCATAAATTAAGTGCCAGTTACAGATATAATGATGGTTTCAGAAACAACACATCAAGAAGCAGTAACTCAACCATCAACTTCTTTAATAACGGTTACGAGTTTCCTACAACTACACATTCAGGCTCAGTTGAGTTGAATTCTAAATTCAATAACAATGTTAATAACAAATTGTTATTAACGCTTACTGATGTTACAGATGACAGGGGTGCGCTTGGCAATCCTTTTCCAAGGGTTACCATTAATGACGGAAGTGGAAGGCTTGTTTTTGGTACCGAAGAATTCTCTACCGGAAACCTGTTAAAGCAACAAAACATTGCTTTGTTCGACGTGTTTAAATACTACAAAGGAAAACATATCTTATCTGTAGGTACCGATAATGAAATAAGTAAGTCAACAAACATATTCATCCGTCAGAATTATGGATCGTATGTATTTAACGACCTGGCTACATTTATGGGAGGTGGTACCGCTGCAACTTATAACAGAACTTATTCTTTGCTTGACCCCATCGGTACAAGCGGCGATGCTTCTTTGAATGCAGCTGCCAAATTTAATACACTGCGTTTAGGATTCTTTATAGGTGATGAAATTAAGGTAAACAACCAGTTAACAGTTACGCTTGGCTTACGTGCTGATAATACCAAGTTCCTTACTACGCCAAAAACTGATAAATTCTTTAACGATACAGCCGTTTCTAAAATCTCTCAGTATTACGATTTAAAGGGTGCCCGTTCTGGCCAGATTTCAAAGCCAAAATGGTCTTTAAACCCAAGACTTGGTGTTACCTACAGAATTCCTGATGAAGGAATAGTTATTCGTGGAGGATTAGGTTTATTTACCGGTAGGGTGCCATTAGTATGGCCCGGTGGTGTATATAATAATAACGGTATCAGTCTTGCTGGTATTGCTGCAAGTAATGTGGCTTTCCGTGCAGATCCATTCGGACAATATGTTGCAAGTGATTTTGGTATCAATGTTCCTGTTCCATCTGGTCAGGTTGATTTAATTGCCAAAGATTTCAGACTAAACAAAGTTTTCAGAACATCGCTTGCAGCTGATAAGATGCTGGGCAAAAGATGGAAAATGACTTTTGAAGCAGTTTTCACTAAGAACATGAACCAAATTGACTACAAGAGAGTTGATATGTTACCAGCAGATTTAAAGTCGGTAGGTGTTGATGTGAGAGACGTGTATTCTTTAACCGGTAGTTTCTCTAAGCAGATTCCGCTTAGGGCAAATGGCACTAACCCTTACACAGGCGTTTACTTGCTTAGCAACAGCGCCGGAAATAAAGGATTTGCTTACAACTTTACATTTTCATTGGATAAAAGCTGGGACAAAAACTGGGCATTTAACGCCAACTATACCTTTGGTAACTCTGTTGTGTTAAACGAAGGCACCAGCTCTCAAAATAACTCACAATGGCGCTTTATGGAGGCGGTTAATGGCCGTAACAACCTGGGCAGATCAACCAGTGATTACGATCCGGGGCACAGGGTGAATGCTTATTTTGCGAAAAAATTCACTTACCTGAAGGGTAAAATGGCTACAACCATTTCCTTGGTCTACAATGGCCAAAGTGGTAACACATTTAGCTATGTGCTTAACAGAGGTTTAATCAGAGATTTGGATAATTTCGAAACAAATGACCTGATCTTTGTTCCTACTAAAGAGCAGTTGAACAGTATGGTATTCTTATCAAACACTACCGGTGGTGTAACTTATACACCACAGCAACAAAGAGATTTGTTTGATACCTATATCGACAATGACAAGTACTTGAAAAAGCGTCGTGGCCAGTACGCAGAGCGTAACGGAGCCCGCACACCGTTTACACATGTACTTGATTTGAAATTACAGCAGGACTTTAATGTGAAATTAGGTGGCAAGACTTATCAGTTGCAGCTTACTTACGACGTATTTAATTTCACCAACATGATTTCAAGGACTGCAGGGAGACAATATTTTGCATCTAACGACCAATCAATCATTCTTGATTTTACCGGTTATGTAAGTGCTACTAATCTTACTCCGCAATACAGGTTTACACAACCTGCAAACGGCAAACCTTATATTCTTTCTGATGGTGTATTTAATAGTTCAAGATGGACTAGCCAGGTAGGTATCAGATTCAGCTTCTAATTTAAAAGCTGCACATAAAAAAGGCTATCTCTTTTGAGATAGCCTTTTTGTTTTACACATTTGCCCGTATTGATTCATTTTGTTTATCGATAGCCGCTATAAGAAAAACTGCCATATCCTACAAGCCCCTCCAAACTAAAAACTAAAAACTAAGAACTAAGAACTAAAAACTCCCGCCTCCAAACTCCCAACTCCTAACTAAGAACTCCTACCTCAACTTCCCCCACCCCCATCTCAAAAAATCCGGGAAAGCCTTAGCCCAGGTAGCCACATCATGGCGGCCATCATCAAGCTTAAGAAATTTTATAGCAGTACGGCGGTCGTAACCTTTATCAACAAGAATATCGATAAAGCTCAACGTATCATCTATCGAATCTATAATACCGTTTTTATTCCGGTCGGCAGTTTCATCCAGCGTACCTACTTCAAAAAAGAATTGTAGCCAGGGATAAGTTTCCACTGTACTTCTTACCTGCATATGCATGATGCGGTTGATATCTTCATCAAAATCTGCATCATCCTGATCTTTATCACGCCACCATAAAGAGCCGCTAAAAACGCCCACTTTGCTGAATTCGGTTGGATGATTCCATACCATATCCAACGCACACAAACCACCCATCGAAAACCCGGCAAAACATTTTTCCTCAAATGAGTAAATAAATAAAGTGCTGCGGATATAAGGAATCATTTCTTCCAGAATAAACCGGTTATATAAAGCAGCTTTTGCTCCGCGGCCCTTGTAATCCAAAATTTTAGCCGTACCGTATTCATTCTTTCTGTCGGTAGAACAATGAATGCCGATGCAAAAAAGGTTGTCAATTGATTTGGATTCATACAGGTCATCTAATATCTCATCAAAGCACATCGTAACCAGGTCCTGACCATCGTTAACTAATAAAAGACTAAGTTTAGAAGGATTTACAGTTTTAGGAGGAAAATAAAAATCAACTTTTACTTCACGCTTTAAAAATGACGAAGTAATCACGTGATTCTCAACAAGGATATTAGCTGCCTTTACTACTGACATATCGCCAAAATTAAGGAAATAGGAGTTAATTTTGCATTATTCAAACTAATTCATACATATCTTGATTTAACCGGCTGGTTACAATCAAACAGCTTAAAATATAATTTGTTTTATTGCCTGCTTAAAAATATATTTGACGTGATCACAAAAACAACACAATAATTTACATAAAACAAAGCAAATATGAAGAAAATAGGCGTATTATTCGGGAAAGAAAGAAGTTTTCCGGAAGCTTTTATCGAAAGGGTAAACAGTAAAAATATTGATGGGGTTATGGCAGAAGCTGTACGCATTGATAAAGTAATGCAGGGCGAACCATCGGGCTATGCGGTAATTTTTGACCGTATATCACAAGACGTACCTTTTTACAGAGCGTATTTAAAGAATGCTGCGCTATGCGGCACCACGGTAATCAACAATCCATTTTGGTGGAGTGCCGATGAAAAATTTTTTAACAACTGTCTGGCTACAAAAATAGATGTACCGGTTCCAAAAACGGTTATACTGCCTTCCAGAGATTTACCGGCAGATACCAGCGAAGAGTCTTTCAGCAATCTGGCGTATCCAATGGATTGGGAAGGCATTTTTGACTATATCGGTTTCCCGGCATACATGAAACCATTTTCGGGTGGCGGATGGAAAAGTGTTTACCAGCTTAACAGCATGGACGAGTTTTTTGAAAAACACGCCGAGACCGAGCAACTGGTTATGATGCTGCAGGAAGAAATTAAGTTCGACGAATACTACAGGTGCTATTGCATAGGCGGTAAATACGTTCGTATTATGCCTTATGAACCTCGCAACCCACATCATCTGCGTTATGTAGCCGATTTTTCGCCATCTCCCGAAAGGCATAAACTGATGGAAGATATTGTGTTGCGTATTTGTCATTATTTAGGCTACGATTTTAACACCGTGGAATTAGCCATTAGAGATGGAGTTCCTTACGCCATTGATTTTTGCAACCCGGCACCCGATGCCGAAGTAAGCAGCGTAGGACAGGAAAATTTTGACTGGGTAGTAGAAACTGCCGCCACCTATGCTATTGAAAAAGCAATGGAGCACAAAGACAATACAGATAATTTAACCTGGGGCACGTATATTAAAAACAGCACAGCAAAAAAGAAACTGTATAAATAAAAGTTGAAAGACTATTTAACCATACAAAACGAAGACTTTAGCGAAACTAAAGTAGAAGAGCCGCAAAGCTCCTTTGGGTTTACCTATGCCGATTATCTTACCTGGAATTTTAAGGAAAGGATTGAGCTTATCAGGGGTAAGATATTTAAGATGAGTCCGGCACCTACCATTATACACCAAAAAATCGCCGGGAATATTTATGTTGCACTTGATAATTTTTTAAAAACAAAGAAGTGCAGCGTTTTTATTGCTCCTGTTGATGTAAGACTTAAAGGCAAACCTTTTCGAAAGAAAAAATTAAGAGACGATGAAATAACAACAGTTGTACAACCTGATATTATTGTGGTATGCGACGAGGAAAAACTGAAAGATAACCGGTATGTTGATGGAGCTCCTGAGCTTGTCATAGAAATACTAAGCCCCGGCAATACAAAAACGGAAACCAAATACAAGCTTGATTTGTATGAGGAGAATGGCGTTGAAGAATTCTGGATGGTTTATCCCGAATTTAAACAGATTCATGTTTTTCATTTAAACGATAAAGAAGAATACGGTAAGCCCGTAATTTTTGAAGCTGGTGAAAAAATAGCTTCGGTTGCTGTAAAAGGACTTATCGTTAATACCAATGATATTTTTAAAATTTGACCATAGGTTTGTTGAAAGATTATTTAACCATACAAAACGAAGACTTTACCGAAACTAAAGTAGAAGAGCCGCAAAGCTCCATGGGGTTTACCTATGCCGATTACCTTACCTGGAATTTTAAGGAAAGGATTGAGTTGATCAGGGGTAAGATATTTAAAATGAGTCCGGCACCTTCTACTTTTCATCAAAGAATTTCAGTAAATCTGGAAACAGCCATATCAAATTTCCTGAACGGGAAAAAGTGCAGGATGCTCCATGCTCCGGTAGATGTCAGGCTCAAAGGCAAACCTTTTAGAAAGAAAAAATTAAGAGACGACGAAATAACAACTGTAGTGCAGCCGGATATCATCGTTGTATGTGATGAAGAAAAATTAAAAGATATCCGCAGTGTGGATGGTGCACCCGAATTTATAATTGAAATCTTAAGCCCCGGCAATACCAGAACCGAGACTAAATACAAATTGGATCTGTACGAAGAAAACGGCGTAGAAGAGTATTGGGTTGTTTATCCCGAATTTAAACAAATTCATGTTTTTCTTTTAAACGATAAGGAAGAATATGGCAAGCCAATAATCTTTGAAGCAAATGAAAAAATAACTTCGGTTGTTTTAAAGGGATTAAGCATCCCAATGAATGATATTTTTAAACTGTAACATTTTATCAACCCAAACATGGCAAACCTATCTTACAAACATTTTACCCTTGGCGTAGAGGAAGAATACATGGTAATTGACCCCGAAACCAGGGAATTGAAAAGCCATGACCAGAAAATTGTGCATGAAGGCCAAAAAGTTATTAAAGACAAAGTAAAGGCCGAGATGCACCAGGCGGTGGTGGAAGTAGGTACCGATATTTGTCAGGATATTGACGAAGCGTTGGTAGATGTAGGCACATTGCGTAAAACCATCAGCGGTATTGCAGATGAACTGGGCCTTTGGGTTGGCGCTTCGGGTACACACCCCTTCAGCCATTGGGAGCGGCAGCTGATTACCGAACACGCCCGGTATAATGAAATTGTAAACGAATTACAGGAAGCCGCCCGTAGTAACCTCATTTTTGGCTTGCACGTACACGTAGGTATGGAAAACCGGGAAATGGCTATTCATATCGCTAACTCGGCCCGTTATTTTCTGCCGCATATTTATGCGCTAAGCACCAACTCCCCTTTCTGGGAGGGCCGTACTACAGGTTACAAATCTTTTCGTACCAAGGTATTTGATAAATTTCCACGCACAGGTATTCCCGATTATTTCGACAGTATTGAAGCCTACGATAATTATGTAAAACTCCTTGTAAAAACAAACTGCATTGATAATGCTAAAAAGATCTGGTGGGATCTTCGGGTTCACCCCTTCTTTAATACCGTAGAGTTCAGGATATGTGATGTACCCATGACGGCACAGGAAACCATTACTATTGCGGCGCTTTTCCAGGCCATTTGTGCCAAAATATACAAACTCCGTAGCCAGAACCTCAATTTTATGATATACTCCAGGGCACTGTTGAACGAAAATAAATGGCGTGCCGGCCGCTATGGCATTGATGGCAGTATGATTGACTTTGGAAAGGAACAGGAAGTTAATACACGGATTTTAATTTACGAACTACTCGATTTTATTGATGATGTAGTGCCTGATTTAGGCAGCCGCCATGCCATTAACTATGTACACAAAATGCTCGAAATGGGTACCGGCGCCGACAGGCAGCTAAAAGTATTTGAAGAAACCAAGAACCTGGTAGATGTAGTGGATTTAATACACACTGAATTTTTAAGTGGATTGTAGTTTGGGCTGATGGGGATTAATTCCTATCTTTGCCATCCGAAAAAATAATGGCTGCGTAGCTCAACTGAATAGAGCATCTGACTACGGATCAGAAGGTTTTAGGTTTGAATCCTAACGCGGTCACAAGACTTGTTTCACATAATTTCAAAGCCCCTGTAACTTCAATGTTTACAGGGGTTTGTGTTTCGTATACCCTCACATTATTTCATTTTTCGTCGGTTTTTGGTTCCCTTTTGTTTCACCGGGTTACCGAAATTGTTTCACCATACAAAGGTGTTCTGACCTGAAACCCACAAAACGGCGAAAAATGAAATTGTCAATCCTGTTCTTTCCGAACCAAAACAAAATGTCCAGCAAGACTGGTAAAATTCCGATGTATGTACGCATTACATTGAACAGAAAAAAAGCTGAAATGCGCCTAAATATTGAAATTACCGACGAAGAATTTCTAAAATGGGATGAAAAAACGATGCGATTCAGTGATCGGGAAATGTCAGCTAATACGCTCCTTAATACCATTGATAAAAACTTTGAGGACTTCAGACACCATAATGGTGCAGATCTGGGTAATTACAACGTCAAAACTATCAGAAACCTTGTACTAGGGCTCGATTCTAAACCCAACCCGCTCATATTAAACTACATTGATAAATATTACAATTCTGCGGTAGCTCCAAATGCTCAATTAGCAGAAGGGACAAAAAGAAATTACCGTAAAGCTTTAAAACATCTAAGAGAGTTTTTAATATTCCGTAAATCAAACGATGCGGAACTTAAATCAATCACTATGTCTTTTGCTTATGACTTTAGAGATTATTTGTTGGGTACTTTTCCAAACTGTAAAAGAATTGGTATGAAAGAACCCTCTGCCTTGGATAATATAAAACGGTTAAGAACAATATTCGACCGTGCCGTAGATGAAGAGATACTGTTAACCAATCCTTTCAAAAAAATAAAGCTTAAAAACAGAGCAGCACAAAGAGGACGACTGGATATTCACCAGATTAAAAAAATCTATGACCTTGATCTTAGAGAATTCCGCACACAGCAAATTTATAAAGACATGTTCTTGTTTTCTGTTTTCACCGGTTTAGCCTATACAGATGCAAGCGAATTAAAACAAACAGATTTATATCCAATGGGTGATGGTAATATCAGATTAATGCTACAAAGGGCTAAAACAGATATTATAACTGAAATGATTTTACCCAAGCAAGCCGTTGATATTATCACAAAGTATAAGGATACTGCGGAAATTGAGATAACTGGGAGAGTATTGCCGAAACGGTCAAATAAGGAAGTAAATATTCAATTGAAGATACTTGCCAATATGGTCAATATCCCGATTAAACTGAGTACGCATATTTCCAGGCATACGTTCCGCCAATTATTAGCCGAAGCAGATATTTATGAAATGGGGGTAATTAAAAGAATGATGGGGCACAGCAACCGCAATGATATTGACGGTATTTATTATTCTGTTACTGAAAGCCGGCTTTTAGAAGCAAAAAGAAAATTTGAATTATATTTAGAAAAAGC
>JBBKXU010000106.1:0-5238 GCA_037969645.1 Ferruginibacter sp.
CATTGATATTAAACAAAGTCCGCCAGACCTTAGCGCTTTTTCTTCATCAATTTTATTATTGATCTTTGCTTTTTCAGGATTTGAATCTATTTTAATCAATACCGGAGAATTAAAAGATCCAAAGAAAAACATACCGTTTGCGCTGATATTCTCTATTATTTTTATTACCTTATTTTATATCCTGATACAAATTGTATGTGTAGGCACTTTACCAGGATTGGCTACTTCAGATAAGCCCTTAACTGATGCTGCTCAAATTTACATGGGACCGGTTGGCGCTATAATAATTACAATAGGAGCTATAATATCAATTGGTGGAACTTTACATGCTATTATGTTTATTGGCTCCAGGGTGCCTTATGCATTAAGCGAAGCCAAACAGTTTCCTGCCTTTTTCTCTTATCTGCATACAAAGTTTCATACTCCGGTAATCTCTTTGTTTGCTTTTTCATTTGTATCAATATTGGTTTCAGTATCTGGTTCTTTTATCTATGCGGTTTCAATAAGTGTAATCACTAAGATCCTTCAGTTTTTTGTTGTTTGTATGGTTTTAATAAAACTTCGCAGAGCGAAACCAAAGGAAACCAATTATTATAAATTACCGTACGGAGTTGCATTAGCCATATTAGGAATGATAACTTCAGTTTGGCTGCTCTCAAATTCAAAACTGACTGAATTCAGAGATGTGTTTATAACGATTATTATAGGCGTTGCTATTTATCTGTTATTCAATTATTCCCAAAAAAGAAAAAATAAATTAAAAATATAGTGCTGGTTGAAAGACCGGTTTTATATTAAATTAACCCGACTTCACCTGCTATTAAATATGCTGCTTATTAACGCCCGTTACAATTGACCATATCTGGAATTCAGGCGTATGAATAATGTATCAATCGAGTCTACAATAAAACAAATTCGTTTTGGCTTGTCGTTTCTTAACAATCGATACAAGCTGAAAAAAGTCTAATGCTGAATAATCTTGCCTTATAATAGGAACAAGTTACCGTAAACTAAGCCATGTACGATAAGAGATACACAAGAACTTACCTTGTTCTTCTAAATCAAAATCATGAAAATAACAGTCTTTTTACTGGCGTTTAGTTTTCCATTAATGTTGTTTGCACAAAGTGTAGCAATAAATACTGATGGCTCACCGCCGGATAATAATGCTATACTGGACATTAAGAGTAATTCAAAAGGATTATTGATGCCACGTTTAACAACGGCCCAAAGAACAGGTATTATTTCGCCCGTGCCGGGATTAACGGTATTTGACAGTGAAACTTTTTCTTACTGGGTTTACCGGGGTGAATTGAACGGAGGCTGGTCGGAAATATTAAGTACGTTTGACAACCATTGGAACAGAACAGGAAGCACTGTTTACAATACCAATCCGGGCAATATTGGCATTGGCACCAGCAGCCCAACACAAAAATTGGCTATCAATGGAACCGACCCTGCCATTGATTTTATGAACGCCGGTACATCAAAAGGTTATTTACAAGCCAATGGAAACAATATGCGTATTGGCACGTATGCAAACAACTCAACCGGTAATATAGTTTTTAACACTAAAGCTGTTGACAGGATGTGGATAGACGAAGCCGGAAAAGTTGGTATTGCTACTTCTACCCCAAATGGCGCACTAACTATTGATGGCAGTAATCCTTTTATAGAAATGCGTACCAGTGGTGTTTACAAAGGTTATTTGTGGGCTTCGGGGAGTGACCTTCGGCTAGGTACAAGCATTACAAACACAACAGGTAATCTTGCATTGCAGACAAAACTGCTTACCCGAATGATTATAGATGAAAACGGAAAAGTAGCAATTGGTACTACTACACCTTCACCAAATGGCATCTTTACTATTAATGATGTTAACCCGCTGATACAATTAGAAAATAACGGTGTTGGAAGAGGATTTATACAGGTATTAGACCAAGATATTAAGATTGGGACAAACACTTCAAATGTTAATGGTAATTTTATTATACGAACAGCCGGCACTGACAGACTTGCTGTTAATAGTTCCGGGTGGGTAACCATAGGTTCTGAAAATAATAGCTCCTATTTAATTCTTCGTGGATTTACCCCCACAATTGACTTATACAGGAATAATATTTCAGCCGGCCGAATAGAAGCATCAGATTTTGCTAACAAGGACCTTAATATTACCAGAAACTCCATGGGCAATAGCGGAGTAATAAAGTTATCAAATGGATTTGGAAGTATACGTTTGAGTGAAGATGGACATGTGAACTTTGGTTCAGGCTTAAAGCCATCAGGTTACAGGGTAAGTGTAGAAGGCAAAATCATTGCTACAGAATTTACTGCATTGAATGTCGGCAGCTGGCCCGATTATGTTTTTGAAGATGACTACAAATTAAACCCCCTTGCCGAAGTAAAAAAATTCATTACAGAAAATAAGCACCTGCCAAATATTCCTTCAGCAAAAGAAATAGAAAAGAATGGAATTCAATTAGGCGATATGAGCAACAGGTTAATGGAAAAAGTGGAGGAACTTACTTTGTATGTTATTGAGCTTAACGAAAAAAATATACAATTGCAAAAGCAGGTTGATGAATTGAAGAAAAGCAATCAACGGTAACTTAAAAATAAAATGATTATTTTCAAATGAAGAACTTCATTAAAAAATGCGGGATTGAATTTACGTAAGACTATATCGATTGCTTTCGTTTTACATTTTTTGCTTACACCGGTGTTTTCACAATCACCGGTATTTTACCATTTAAGCACTGCTGAAGGTTTAAGTGATAATAATGTAAGCATTGCCACCATGGACAAAAATGGCATTTTATGGATTGGCAGCACAGAAGGGCTGAACAGTTTCGATGGCAACCGCATCAGTACTTTTCATACCTATAGCCACCCAGAAATGGCCGGTAATAATATCGACAATATTATCAATGACAGGCATAATAATTTGTGGCTGATTACTAATACTCCAGATATCACTATGCTGGACAAAGACAGGAAATTCCACCTGCTCACTGTTGGCGACACCACCGATAAGACCCCGGTCTATACAATTTTTACAACCACAAGAGGTATGATTGCTATCAAAGGAGACCATCAGTATATCTGTACCGATCCGGCATCAGGGCGATTTGAAAAAATGAATATTCCATTTCAGGAAATGTTACCAGTCCGGGTAAGGTTCATCAAAAACTTTTCTGATAACAAAATAATTTTTTATGGAGACAACAGGTTGATGGTAATTGATTATACTACCATGAAAATTTTGATGGACATGCCCATCAACCACATCATCAGCACATGTGCAATTAATAACAATGAATTGCTTGCATACACGTTGAATGGAGATGTTTTCTATCGGATAAACATCCCTCAACAAAAAATTGTAAAAGAATACCGAAACCTGCTGGATCAATACAAAAAACCCATGGAAGGAAACCTTAGAGGTGTTGCCGGCATTGATTCAAACAGATTTGTATTCACTTCCAGATTCTCGGGTCTTTATTTTCTTGACCTGCAAAAAGAATCCCTTGAACATTACACGCACGACCCGCTGGATCAGCGTAGTATTGGCGGCAATAACACTTTCCGCATCAGGTACGACAGCAGCGGGTATCTGCTGGTTACCACCCAAACATCGGGCCTTCACTATTACAATGTAAAACAGCAACAGGCCGCATCAAAACCATATTTCATCAACGATAAATCCGAAATATTTGATGGTTACGTTCAATCTATTGCTGTACCTAACGACAGTATTGTATGGATGGGTGCGCAAGACCGCCTTATTCGCTGGAATAGGGCAACAGATAAGACCATGTACGTGCCATGCCGACTTCCTGATGGTACCAACCTCAGTAAAGAAGAAACCATCAGAGTTTTGCATTTTGATGATGTCGGAAATCTTTGGGTGGGCACAACCCGATTCGGCATATTGGTATTAAACAAACAATTTAAAACCATTCTTCAAATTGCAGGCGATGCTTCAGGTTCGGGCAATACATTGCCCTCAGGGTGGATCAATGGAATTTGCCGTGACAAAAAAGGGAATCGCTGGGTTGCTACTATCAGGGGTTTAAGTATTGTGGAGAAAAACAGTTTAAAAGTACAAAGTTTAAAAGATCATCCGGTGCTGGGCTCCATCAGCAAAATACATTTTATCGAAATCTGGTCCGATAGTAAGGACCGGATATGGCTTGGAAGCCGCAGTAATGGTGTGTTTTGTTATGATGAAACAAATAACAGCCTGAAACATTATACAACCGATGATGGACTGGCGCATAATACAGTACATACCATTCAGGAAGACAACTATGGTACTATTTATTTTGGAACCGATGGTGGGTTCTCAGTTTTGTCGAAAAATGGAACGATACGATCGTATAACCGCAGCAATGGTTTGCGAAATGATAAATGTGAAGGCATACTTAAAGACACAAATGGATTCTTATGGATAGGCAACCTCAATTGTATTTTAAGATACGATCCTGTAAATAAAACCTTTGCCGTTTTTGAAGAAGGTTACGGATTCAGTCATGCCGGATTCAGGATGCGTTGCGCCATAAAAAGTGAAACAGGCGAAATGTTTTGGGGCAGCGATAAAGGATTAACCTGGTTTTACCCCAGCCAGATGAACAGCGTTGCAACAAAGCTCAACCCATCGGTAAATACGCTGCAAACAGATAAAGGCGTTTACAGATTTACTGACGCAGGGTCGATAAACTTTCCATACAACAGCAGCTCATTTGTATTTCAATTTGCTTCCGGTGATATTACCGGCGGTAAAAAAATTCAATTCCAATACCGCTTGCTGGGTTTTGATAAAATCTGGAAGAAACCGGTTGCCACAGCACAGGTTACATTTAATAAACTGCCGCCAGGTAAATTTACATTCCAGATAAGAGCCTCAAGAGATGGCATTAATTGGTTCGACGGAGCCTACCCTGTTGAAATAACCGTTGCCAAACCCTGGTGGCAGCAAAACTGGTTTAGATTATTATATATAGCCATTGCGGTTCTCTCATTATTGGCTGTATTTAACCATTTCAAAAAAAGAAAAAAGGTAAAAGAAGCCATCAACAAAACCAAGATGGAATTGATGGAGCTGAATGTAAAAATTGCTGAATCGAAGTTTATGAATCTGCGCTTACAAATGAACCCTCATTTTCTTTTTAATTCATTAAGTTCTATACAGGTATTAATTGTATCAAAAAAAACAACAGAAGCATATAAGTACCTTAC
>JBBKXU010000107.1:0-3197 GCA_037969645.1 Ferruginibacter sp.
ACAATACCCGTTGGCTTATGGGTAAGAAAAACCTTGGTCTCCACTTTATTTACATTCTGTCCGCCGGCGCCGCCGCTTCGGGCGGTTTCCATCTTTACATCCGATTCTTTTAAATCCACATCCACATCTTCTGCCTCAGGCATAACAGCAACCGTTACAGCACTGGTATGTACCCGGCCACTGGCTTCGGTGTCCGGTACCCGTTGAACCCGGTGTACACCACTTTCAAATTTTAAAACACCATACACATCATCGCCAACCACTTCTACCTGTACCTCTTTATAGCCACCAACGGTACCTTCGCTTTCACTGAGGATGGCGGTTTTCCAGCCCTTCTTTTCAAAATATTTTAAATACATGCGTAACAAATCGCCGGCAAAAAGCGAAGCTTCATCGCCACCGGTGCCGGCCCGTATTTCCAGTATCGCATTTTTTTCATCAAAGGGATCTTTGGGAATCAGCATGTTACGGAGCTTTTTTTCCAGCTCCTCTTTCTTCTCTTCAAGTTCAGGTAGTTCCTGTTTGGCAAGATTCCGCATTTCTTCATCATCACCAGCCAGCACTTCTTTGTTAAACTCAATATTATCCAGCAGATCTACATATTCGTTCCGGGCGATAACTATTTTTTCCAGGCTGCGGTATTCTTTACTGGTAGCGGTATATTTTTTATTATCGCTCACAATCTCCGGATTGGTAAGTGCAACCCCCAGATTGTCGAATCTTCCTTTTATGGCATCTAATTTATCTAACATAGTATCTTAGCCCCTAATCCGCCTGCCGGCGGAGATAATTTGTGTTTTGTTATTAATTTTGTTACAAGCTTTTGTACAAAAATGAGACATCGTTGCCCGCCCGGATGAAAAATAATCCGTTCGGCCGGGCGTCGCACTCTTGTACAACATACCTTTACTGAACATTAATTGTGTTTTGTTCCGATAATTATCGGGAGCGGCAAATTTACAATATATCAACCAATCATTTTGTACAGAAAATTTACAGCCGATTATATTTTTAACGGATACGAATTCCTTCAGCATAAAGTACTTGTTACTGATGCCGAAGGCGTTATAGTTGATGTTGTGGATCAAAAAGAAGCAGGAGAAGATGTAGAAAAACTAACCGGAATCCTTTGCCCCGGCTTTATAAATGGTCATTGCCATCTGGAATTATCGCATATGAAGGGCTTGATACCCAAAAACACCGGGTTGGTTGATTTTGTATTAAATGTGGTAAACGAAAGACACTTTGCAGAAGATGAGATTTTGGAAGCGATTGAAAAAGCCGAAAACGAAATGTTGCAAAATGGTATTGTGGCCGTGGGCGATATCTGCAACAACACCCTTACCATCCCTCAAAAAAACAAGGGCAGATTACTGTACCATAATTTTATTGAAGCCAGCGGCTTTATACCTCAGTTTGCAAAAGAGCGGTTTGATAAATCATCGCTGATTTTAACCGAATACCGAATAACGCTCAACCAACAACGGTCAACGCTCTGTCCCCACGCTCCCTATTCTGTTTCGCCAGCAATGTTTGAGATGATAAATGAAATTCCCAACAATAATTTATTAACCATACACAATCAAGAAACAGCAGCGGAGAATGAATTTTTTGAAAAAGGCACTGGAGATTTTTTACGACTGTACAAAGAAATGGGTATTGATATTTCGTTCTATAAACCTTCCCAGAAATCGAGTTTACAAACCTGGTTACCGCTCTTTACAAAAGAGCAGTCAGTCATTTTAGTGCATAATGTCAGTACTACAGAGACAGATCTGGAATTCGCCAAACTCCAAACTAAGAACTCCAAACTAAGAACTAGCATTTGCCTTTGTCCTAATGCCAATCTATACATAAGCAACAAACTGCCCGATATAAATATGCTGATGCAACATACTGATGATATTGTTTTAGGAACTGATAGTCTTGCATCTAATGATCAACTAAGTATTTTGGAAGAAATGAAAACACTGCAAAATACTTTCGATAATCTGCATTTGTCAAAACTGCTGCAATGGTCTACCAGCAATGGTTCTAAAGCTTTGCAGATGAATGATAAGCTCGGCAGCTTTGAGAAAGGAAAGCAGCCGGGGCTTGTTTTGATTGAAGCAACGGAAGGTCTGCGATTGAATTGTAATTCATCGGCAAGAAGAATTTTGTAGCAAATTTTTATGGTCCCGACGGCTTGCAGCCTTCAGACCCGGCTACAAAACTTCATGCAGTACCATTAAAGTTTTCATCTGTCCAAAATCATGAATATGCAACCCATAATATTCCAGATATTTTAATAATAATATTCTTCTTGTTTCCCGGTTCAGTTTAAACTCTTCCAGTTCGTACGACTGCATGACTTTTAATAACTGTGCAGTAAGCTCAGCATTTGCGCCATCCATAAAATAAGGATGAGTGGGTTGATGATCAATAAAATTTCCTTCCTGTAAATCAAGCACATTATTATCAGTACTGAAATTATCGGTCATCCGGAAACCAAAAAAATGAGTAAGATGCAGGATAAAGAATAAAGCAAAATTTGCAGCAATAATTTTATCTGCTTCATCTAACTGTATAAAAGAATCTTCGCAAAAATTATAAAGGTCGGCATTGGATTCGGGTTGTTTCAGGCTTTTATTTATCAACTCGGCCATAAAGGAAGCTATGCTGTTCTTAATAACATCACTTAGCAGGGTTTTATATAATACAGCCCAGGAAAATTCCTTTATCCGCTGCATAGATTTGTTCTCGTTGTGATAAACAATCAGGTCTAAAATGGCAGTGGGTTGAAAATGATTTGCTTTGGACGATGATTTTTTAGAGGTCCGAACTCCGTTTACCATATAGGTTTGTGTGCCGAACATTTCGGTAAATATGGTAACCACCAAACTGGTTTCGCCATATTTGATGCTTCTAAGTACAATTCCTTTGGTTTTGTGCGTCATTTTATCCCGATTCCATTTAATTTATCCGACAAGGCCACTAAAAAAACAAAATACTTAGTGGTATTTGTGTCTTAATAGGCAATCATATTTATGGTTTTTCAAAAATACTGAACATAT
Source organism: Ferruginibacter sp. (assembly GCA_037969645.1). GTDB lineage: Bacteria > Bacteroidota > Bacteroidia > Chitinophagales > Chitinophagaceae > Ferruginibacter. The sequence goes on from JBBKXU010000107.1 coordinate 3,054, forward strand.
AAGCAGTGTAACTATACTATTAACCGTAAATTGGTTTTCTTTGCAACTTCATATTCAACGACTCAATATATGTGGCAGCGTTTAGGAAAGTTTGTACTTAAGTTCAGGGGGCCTTTGCTTATTCTTCTTTTGTTGATTACGGCG
>JBBKXU010000108.1:0-7246 GCA_037969645.1 Ferruginibacter sp.
GTTATCTATTTATGCCAAAGCAGAAAAAACAATTGTTGACGGAATTATTTATTTCGACAGAGATAAAGATGCTGCCATGCGTATTGCGAACAGAACTGAAAAAGCAAGGCTGATTGCAAAACTTGCTGCCGCCAAAAGAACTGCCGGACCGGGCGGTGCTGGCGGTGCAGGCCGAGGTGCAAGACCTAGGTTTGAAATCATCAATACCTGCAGCGACCATTACCATAGTCATGGTTTATTGGGCATTGATTTAGATGAAGCAGAAGCTATGCAATTGGAAAACAAATAATTAATTCGAAAAAAGAAACAAATGAAAAAAATAATTTTTTATACCAGCTGCCTGTTTGCCTTTACCAATTTATTTGCACAGGAAACCATATTACCGAGAGCAGCTCAAAAAGAAACCATTGCCTTAACCAATGCAACCATTCATGTTGGCAACGGCCAGGTTGTTAATAACGGCACTGTTGTTTTAAAAGATGGTAAAATAGTTGAAGTAGGTTCTAATGCTTCTACTGTGGGAGCAAAAGTTATAAACTGTCAGGGTAAGCATATTTATCCCGGCCTCATCTTAACTGCTTCCCAATTAGGTTTGATTGAAGTGAACAGTGTAAGAGCAACTATTGATGGTTCGGAGATTGGAGAGTTGAATCCAAGTATTCGTTCAATCGTGGCTTACAATACCGACTCAAAAGTAATCAACACCTTACGTACTAATGGCATTTTATTGGCGAATGTAATTCCGGCTGGAGGTCTTATTTCTGGCTCTTCTTCTGTTGTACAGTTAGATGCCTGGAATTGGGAAGATGCTGCATACCGCACTGATGTAGGCATTCATTTTCGCATGCCCTCTTTATTGAACCGTCGTGGCGGCCGAGGAGGATTTGGTGGATTCGGAGGTCAACAGGCGAATGTTGATCCCGTAAAAAGAGCGTTAGACCAAATTGAAAATGTGAAAACATTCTTCAGAGAAGCAAATGCATATCTGGCAGAACCAAAACATGAAAGTAAAAATTTAAAATTCGAAGCAACAAGAGGTTTGTTTGATAAAAAACAGAAATTTTTTGTGCATTGCAATATTGTAAAAGAAATGTTGCTGGCTATTGACTTTGCGAAAGAATTTGGCTTTGATGTAGTGCTCGTTGGCGCTGTTGATAGCTGGCAGATAGCCGATCTTTTAAAGCAAAATAATATCGCTGTTATCCTAAACCAACTGCACGATTTACCTGCCATGATTGATGATGACATTGATCAGCCATTTAAAACACCAGCTATGTTACAAAAAGCGGGTGTACTGTTTACAATCAACGATGATGACGGTAACAGCCGTTATAGAAACTTGCCCTTTAATGCGGGTACAGCAGCTTCTTATGGCTTAACAAAAGAAGAAGCACTGAGCGCCATTACATTAAATGCCGCAACCATTTTGGGCATTGCCGATAAAACCGGCAGTATTGAAACCGGTAAAGACGCCAACATTATAGTAAGCGAAGGCGATATTTTAGATATGCGTACAAATATTATTACAAACGCTTTTATACAAGGTCGTCAGGTTGATTTAAATAATAAGCAAATGCAATTGGCTGAGAAGTATGAGACGAAGTATGGGATAAAGTAAAAAATAAATTGTATATCTGCGCTGCTGTTTTCAGTAGCGCATTTTTTATACCCGTCAATTTTAGATATTTTTCTCTTTCTTAAAATAAAACAGGTAAATTTAGTGTACATACTTCTACAATGAATAAACAACCAAACGAAAGCCGCCGCAGCTTTCTTAAAAACTCAACAGCACTGGCAGCTTTAACGCTTGCACCTTCTGCCATTATCAAAGCTGCGGAGAACGACGACAAAATTGCATCGCTATTTGAAAAGCTGCCGCTGCAAATGGAAATTAATGGTGTGCCATACAAATTAACTGTAGAGCCCAGAGTTACATTGCTTGATCTTTTAAGAGAACAACTCGGACTCACCGGCACCAAAAAAGGCTGCGACCACGGACAATGCGGTGCCTGCACAGTACATATTGATGGCAAAAGAATTAATTCCTGCCTGTCGCTAGCTGTAATGAATAACGGAAAAAAAATCACCACCATTGAAGGACTTGCAAACGGCGACAACCTGCACCCCATGCAGGAAGCATTTATTAAACATGATGGCTTTCAATGCGGTTATTGTACTCCGGGGCAAATCATGAGTGCTGTTGCCTGTATTAAAGAAGGCCATGCAAATAGTAAAGAAGAAATAAGGGAATTTATGAGTGGCAATATTTGTCGCTGTGGCGCTTATCCCAATATTGTTGATGCCATCACCGAAGTAAAAAAAGGAGGGCAGTCATTATGATAAATTTTGATTACATAAAAGCTGTTTCAGCAAAAGCGGCCATTGAAACAAGAGCTAAAAACCCTGCATCTCAATTTATTGCCGGCGGTACAAATATGGTTGACCTGATGAAAAAAGGTGTAACCGCTCCCGAACTTTTAATTGATATTACCGCACTGCCGCTAAGACAAATTACTGCCAATGCAAACGGAATAAGCATCGGTGCATTAGCATTGAATAGCGACGTGGCTGAAGATCAATCTGTAAAAACAAAATTTCCTTTGCTTGCTCAGGCTTTAAACGCAGGTGCTTCTGCACAGTTGCGAAACATGGCAACAGTTGGGGGCAACATCATGCAACGCACCCGCTGTACTTATTTTTATGATACCGAGATGCCTTGTAACAAACGTGCAGCAGGAACGGGTTGTGGGGCATTGGAAGGTTACAACCGAATGCACGCCATCTTCGGCGCTAGTAATACATGTATTGCGGTTCACCCAAGCGACATGTGTGTTGTATTGGCTGCGTTAGATGCTACGATAAATATTATCGGATCAAAAGCAGAAAGAAAAATTGCCTTTGCTGATTTTCACCGACTACCGGGCGATGCCCCCGGTTTAGATAATAATCTGCAGCCCGGTGAACTCATTGAATCAATTACAATACCCAACAATAATTTCAATCAGTCGCACTATCTCAAAATAAGAGACCGTGCTTCTTTTGCTTTTGCTTTAATATCCGTTGCGGTTGCGCTGGAAGTAAAAGACAATATTATTAAGTCGGCGAGATTGGCCATGGGTGGTGTGGCGCATAAACCATGGCGTTTAACGACAACTGAAAATTTTCTCACCGGAAAATCTATTTCAGAAAAACTATTTGCCGATGCTGCTGTATTGTCTTTGCAGGACGCAAAAACATACCAACATAATTCCTTTAAAATAAAATTGGGCAAGGCTGCCATCATTGAGGCACTAACAATCGCCACTAAATAATCATTATGGAAAAAGATTTTTTTACCGAATCATATTTTGTTGATGACCGTGTAGATGGCGCAGATAAGGTTACCGGCAAAGCAACTTACTCGGCCGAACATAAGCTAGATAATATGGCTTATGCAGTTTTTGTTTGCAGTACCATTGCAAAAGGAAGTATAGAAAACATGATTGTTTCCAAGGCAAAAAATGCGCCTGGTGTGTTGGATATTATTTATTATTTAAACTGCCCCGATGTACCCGGCTACAATCCTTACGCAAAAGACCCCAATAAAAAAGGATACGAATGGCGGGGATTAAAAGTATTTGCCGACAATTTGGTGTATAGTAATGGTCAGCCCATTGCGATGGTAATTGCCGAAACATTGGAAAAAGCCACTTATGCAGCTTCGCTGGTTAAGGCTACTTACAAAGAAGAAAAATTTGATGCAGATTTTGAAAAGCTAAAACATGACGAGAGTAAGCTAAAGAGGATGAATGAGTATAAACGTGGCGATGCCGATGTTTATAAAACTGCTGACATATTTGTGGAAGGAGAATACACACTTCCGTATGAAACGCATAACCCCATGGAAATGCACGCTACCATTGCAGTTTGGGATGGAGACGATAAATTAACGGTGTACGATAAAACACAGGGGCCAAAAAGTACGCAGGGAGCATTGGCAGCTAATTTCAATTTAGATCAAAAAAATGTACGGGTAATTACCGAATATGTAGGCGGTGCTTTTGGAGCTGCCTTGCGTAGCTGGCCCAATGTTCCGGCCGCATGCATAGCCGCAAAAAAATTAAAACGTCCGGTTAAACTTGTTTTAACAAGAGAGCAAATGTTTACCATGGTTGGCTACCGTCCATATGCCTGGCAAAAGATCGGTATCGGCGCAACTAAAGATGGTAAACTAACTGGCATCACACATCATGCGGTAAGCAATACATCAAAGTATGAAGATTTTGGCGAGGGTATTGTAAATGCTTCGCAGTTTATGTACACATGCCCTAATGTAAACACCAGTTATAAATTATTACCGCTTGATGTAAATACCCCAACCTGGATGCGTGGTCCCGGCCCGGCAACCGGTTGCATAGCATTGGAATCTGCTTTAGACGAATTGTCTTATAAATTGAATATCGATCCTATTGAATTAAGGTTAATCAATCATACCGATATCAACCCCGTAAACAAATTACCCTGGAGCAGTAAGTTTTTAAAAGAATGTTATCAATTGGGTAAAGAAAAGATCGGCTGGCAAAACCGGCCAATGGTTCCCGGTAGTTTAAAAGAAGATGGTATGCTGGTTGGTTATGGAATGGGCGTGGGTGTGTTTGGCGCCGGGCGTGGACAGGCATCTGTAAAAGGAATTTTAAAAGACGATGGCACTCTATTATTGCAGAGTGCGGTAAGCGATATGGGCCCCGGCACATCAACAGCCATGGTAAAAATTGGTGCCGAGTTAATGGGCATCTCTCAAAACAAAGTTGATTTTGAATTGGGCGATTCTGATCTGCCACCTGGTCCAACGCAGGGTGGCTCCGGCTCTACTTCTGCTGTGGGCGCAGCTATTACTGCAGTTTGTGATGCCATCAAAAATAATTTGAAGGAGCTGACTATTGCTCATGCGCCTGCTTTTAAAGATATTAAAGTAGAAGGTATCGAATATGAGAATGGGGAATTGTTTATAAAAGAAAACAAATCCCAAAAAATACATTTCGTTGATCTGCTTAAGCAGGCCGACAAACCACTGATTGAAATAATCAAAGATTCCGGAAGAGCTACTGCCGAAGCATCCAAATATGCTATGAATTCTTTTTCGGCTCATTTTATTAAACTGCATGTTAACCCGGTAACTGGCGTAATAAAAATCAAGCATATCGTATCAACGGCCGATGCTGGAAAAATCATTGCCTACAATCCTGCCCGCAGCCAAATGGTTGGTGGCGCTGTTGGGGGCGTTGGTATGGCGCTAACAGAAGAAACTTTGATTGATCCACGCTATGGCAGATATATCAATGCAAATTTTGCCGACTACCATGTTCCTGTTCATGCCGATATACCAGAGATAGATGTTTTGTTTGCCGACAAACCAGACCTTATCATCAATCCCATGGGTTCAAAAGGCATTGGCGAAATTGCTATAATTGGTGTGGCGCCAGCTATTATCAATGCAGTATATAATGCAACCGGAAAAAGAATCACGGAATTGCCGATTACGCCGGATAAATTGATTTAAAGAAAAAATCATGAGAAGCAGAATAGATGAAAATTTATCCTGCTTTCTTATTGTTTGAAATAGCTCAAATACCTGACTGGAAAACAAACTCACCAAAAATTTGTACCTTCTCCTTCAACCAACTATTCAATCATGAAAAAAATAGCGCTGCACTGGCAGATCTTTATCGGTTTGTTTGCAGGAATAATTTTTGGATACTTTCTCCCCGACCATGTACAATACATTGCCTGGATGGGCACCATCTTTCTTAAATTTTTAAAAATGATCATCGTTCCGCTGTTGCTGTTTTCGGTAATGGCCGGCATCATGAATGTAGGTAATCCGGCTGGGCTTGGAAGGCTGGGTTTAAAAACAATTGGTTTTTATATTGGTACCAGCCTGTTGGCAATTTGTACCGGCCTGTTTTGGGTGAATATCATAAAACCCGGCGTGGGTGCCGATCTTGGTTTTAACCAGCCGGTAGAAGGCCTTGCAGCTGCAGGTGATAACTTTGGTTCTACTTTAATGAATATCATTCCCGAAAATATTTTCCATTCCTTCGCCAGTGGTGACATGTTATCTGTTATTTTTATTGCCGTACTGCTGGGCATTTTCGCAACACAACTTTCAGAGAATTATAAAGAGATGACTGTTAAAGGCGTTAACGCTGGTTTTGAGTTGATGATGAAAGTTACACATTTTATAATCCGTTTTACGCCATTTGGTGTAATGGGCATTATTGCTGTGGTAGTAGCAGACAATATGGGTGAAGAAGGCGCATTGGGAGGAGTGTTTTTACGATTGGGTAAATACATGTTTACCGTCATCATCGCCCTTTCCGTTCATGCTTTTATTACACTCCCGTTAATACTAAGGTTCATCGGAAAAGTAAATCCTATCAAACATTTTAAAGCGGTAAGTACGCCGCTCATTACTGCTTTCTCCACATCATCTTCATCGGCCACGCTCCCACTCACTTTGCATGCCATTGAAAACAGAGCCGGCGTTTCAAACAAAGTGAGCAGTTTTGTGCTACCGCTTGGTGCCACCATAAATATGGATGGTACCGCTTTGTATGAATGTGTGGCAGCCATGTTCATTGCACAGGCATATGGTATTGAACTCGGTCCGCTACAACAAATTTTGCTAGTATTTACTGCGTTGCTTGCATCCATAGGCGCTGCCGGTATACCCATGGCGGGATTGGTGATGATCAGTGTTGTTCTTACTTCTGTTGGTCTTCCTTTGGAAGGCGTAGGACTTATTATTGCGGTTGACAGGGTGCTGGATATGTTCCGCACTTCTGTAAATGTTTGGAGCGATACAACAGGTGCAACAGTTATTGCGGTAAGTGAAGGAGAAAAACTAAGAACAAGTATTACACAATAAAATTTGACCTAAGCGGATCAGGAATAATTTTAGCTGATTCTGCATTAGAATTACAGATTTAAATTATTGCTTCATAAAAATTTCTTTCTCAAAAAAACTATTGTATTTTATAAGCCTGTATTCTCCACTAAAAACAAAACATTATGACAAAGGCAGAACATTTCAGCAACAAAACTTCTCCTAAACGCATTCTGGCACTCGATGGCGGCGGCATTCGTGGCGCATTAACATTAGGTTATCTGCAACGCATGGAAGATATTTTACGAAAGCAGCACGGTAATAAAGCCAGCTTCAGGCTAAGTGATTATTTTGACTTGATAGGCGGTACCAGTACGGGTT